>DASSPC010000155.1:0-8577 GCA_035699865.1 Oryzihumus sp.
CCCACCACCACGCAGTTGGCGCAGTCCTCCAGCGCCATGCCCGTGGCCTCGACCAGGGCAGCCGTGTCGGAGACGGCCGGGTCGATGGACAGCACCTCGACCCGGTCGCCGTGCGCCCAGCCGCGGAGGGTCTCCGCGACCGGGCGGGCGATCAGGTCGAGGTGCGACAGGGCCGGCAGGTACTGCAGCCCCGGCGGGGTCACCAGCGGTAGGTGCCGGTCAGCACGCCGCGGGCGAGGGTGTGCCCGCCCATGGTGAACGCGGCCACCGCGGGCGAGACCGAGGCGTCCAGGCCCAGGTCGTCCGTGTCCAGGGCGTGCACGGCGAACAGGTAGCGGTGGTTGTGGTCGCCCTGGGGCGGCGCGGCACCGTCATACGCCTTGTTGCCGTAGTCGTTGCGGACGTGGAAGGCGCCATCGGGCAGGGAGCCGTCGCCCTCGGCGCCGGCGCCCCGGTCCAGGGCGGTGACCGAGGCGGGGATGCCCAGGACGATCCAGTGCCAGAAGCCGCACGGGGTCGGTGCGTCGGGGTCGAAGCAGGTGACGGCGAAGCCCTTCGTGCCCTCGGGGGCGTCGGACCAGCTCAGCTGCGGCGAGGTGTTGCCGCCGGTGAAGCCCCAGTCGTCGAACACCTGGGCGTCCGACAGGGGGTTGCCGTCGATGCAGTCGGCGCTGCTGACGGCCATGGCGGGCACCTGGGGCAGCAGCGAGTACGGGTCGGGGGCGACGGGACGGTCAAGGTTCATGCTTCGGACCTTAACCGCCCGCGCCGCCCCCGGCACGTGTGGGGAGTGGAGCGTCAGTGGCCGCTCTCGCGGTGGACCCAGCCGGCCAGTCCGGCGAGGACCGCGGCGAACGCCAGCGTCACGACGGCGAGGCCGCCGAAGTATGCCGTGTCGCTGGCACCCGAGGTCGCCTGCACCACCTGGGCGGTGATGGCCTGGCCGGCCGCCGGGGCGAGGAACCACAGGGCCATCGTCTGGCTGCGGAACGCCTTCGGCGCGAGCAGCGTCGTGGCGGCGAGGCCGACCGGCGACAGGCACAGCTCGCCGATGGTCTGCACGACGTAGACGACGATGAGCCAGAACGGCGAGGCCTTGCCGTCGGCGGTCAGGAACGAGGCCAGCGCCATGATGGCGAAGGACGCGCCGGCGAAGGCCAGGCCGATGGCGAACTTCCCGCCGAGGTGCGGGGACCGCTCACCGCGGCGCAGCCACAGGGCGGCGAACACCGGGGTCAGCAGGATGATCGCGAACGGGTTGACCGACTGGAAGAACTCCGGGGAGATGTGCGCCCCGAAGACCTGCAGCTGTGTGCGGTCGGCCGCGAACGTGGTCAGCGTGGTGCTGGCCTGCTCGAAGAGCATGAAGAACAGCATCGCGGCGACGAACAGCGGGATGTAGGCCAGCAGCCGGCGCTTCTCGTGCGTCTCCACCTTGGGGCTGCGGTACATCACCACGAAGAACACGACCGGCGCGACCAGGGCGACGTAGGAGATGGCGTCGACCATCGTCTCCAGGCCGAAGCTGCCGTCGTTGACGACGGTCGCGACGACCATGGCGGCGGCGACACCGGCCAGCACGTAGGCGGCCAGGCGGGCCAGGCTGCCCCGCTCGTCCTCACGGACCGGGTTGGGTGCGTCCAGGCCGACGTCGCCCAGGGCCCGCCGGCCCCAGATCCACGCGACCAGGGCCAGGCCCATGCCGACGGCGGCGGCGGCGAAGCCGGCGTGGAAGCCCCAGTGGGCGCGCAGCCAGCCCACCACCCACGGGCTCACGAGGGCACCGATGTTGATGCCCATGTAGAAGATCGAGAACGCCGAGGTGCGGCGCGAGTCGTCCTCGCTGTAGAGCCCGCCGACCATGGTCGAGACGTTGGGCTTGAAGATGCCCGAGCCGAGGGCGACGAGCACGATGCCCAGGTAGGACAGGGCCGGCGTCGGCACGGACAGGCTCAGGTGGCCGCTGATGATGACCAGCGCGCCGATGAGGGTGGTCTTGCGGGCGCCCAGCACGCGGTCGGCGAGCCAGCCACCGACGACGGAGAGCAGGTAGACCGAGGCTCCGTAGACGGAGACGACGGCCTCACCGAGGCTGGCGTCGAGGCCGAGGCCGCCTTCCTTGAGCTTGGCGGTCAGGTACAGCAGCAGGATGGCCCGCATGCCGTAGTAGCTGAACCGCTCCCACAGCTCGGTGCTGAACAGGGTGGCCAAACCTTGTGGGTGGCCGAAGAAGGTGCGGCCCTCTGCGCGGGTCTCTGCAGGGGGGTTGGTCGTGGCAGTCACGGGCCAAAACGGTAACAACGACCCTGCTGGCAGCCCTAATTCACCAGGGCACGAACGAGCCGGTGCAGCTCCTGCGCAGGGTCCTTCGTGAGCCCGCCGTGCACCGGTCCGGGCTGGATCACCGTGCTGCGCGGAGCGCTGAGCCAGCCGAAGCGCTGGCCCGGCTTGTCGAGTGTGGGAAGCCCCACACCGGGCTCGCCCCGGCAGACCCGGCAGATGGCGGCGAGGGAGGCGTCGACGGCGTCGAGCTCGAGGTCGGGGAAGGCGGCCCGCAGCCGGTCCCGGTCCAGGTCGAAGGCACCCTCGAGGAAGTCCGCCGCCTGGCTGTAGAGCACCACGCCGACGTTGAGGAACTCCTCGCGGTCCACCCGCGGCACGCAGCGCAGGGTGACGTACTGGTAGCCGACCATCCCCCCGCTCACCGGGCACCCCCGGGCAGCCAGGCAGCCGGGTTGCCCACGCGGGCCAGCAGGTTCTCCCGGTATGCCGCGCGGACGGCTTCCGGGTCCGCCAGCCCCGGTGCCGCCTCGAGCCAGGGGTCGGGGACCTGTGCCAGCACCTCCTCCAGCAGCGCCTCGTCGACCCGGGGCGCCAGCTCGGCGTGGGCGGTCGCGATGTCACCGGCGACGTCGAGCAGGACGTGCTTGCTCGCGTCGAAGCCTTGTGCCGCAAAGCGATCGGGGTCGGACCCCTTGCCCGGCCAGGAGTGGTGGAAGTACAGCGCCGCGCCGTGGTCGATGCACCACGCCTGGTGGTGCCACACGAGCAGGTTGGGGTTGCTCCAGGTGCGGTCGACGTTGGCGGTGAAGGCGTCCAGCCACACGATCCGGGCCGCCTCCTCCGGCGGGGGCGGCTGGGAGCCGTCGTAGCCGAAGGAGCCGGGCAGGAAGTCCACGCCGAGGTTGAGCCCGATGCTCGCGGTGAGCAGGTCCTGGACCTCCTCGTCCGCCTCGTACTTGGCGATCTGGGCGTCGAGCTCGACCGCCTTCATCTCGGGCACGCGCAGCCCCAGGCGCCGGGCGAGCTCGCCCACGACCACCTCGGCGACGAGCACCTTCAGGCCCTGGCCCGCGCCGCGGAACTTCAGGACCCAGGTGCCGCAGTCGTCACCCTCGACGATGCCGGGGAGCGACCCGCCCTCGCGCAGCGGGGTGACGTAGCGCGTCGCGGTGATGTGTTCGAGCACGCCCGAAGCCTAGGCGCTCGGGCACCTCAGGCGTCGGCGACCGTGACCAGCTCGGCCTCGTCCTCGCTGTGGCTGGCCGGGGCGCCGTGCCCGGGCTCGGCGTCGACGTGGGCCAGCAGCCCCCGGCCGGAGGCGAGCAGGGTCACGCCGAGGGCCACGGCGACGGCGCCGACCCAGAACGGCACGTGCACGCCGTAGGACTCGCCGAGCTTGCCGGCCAGCCACGGGGCGATGGCGCCACCGGCGAAGCGCACGAAGCTGTAGGCGGCCGAGGCCACGCCGCGCTCGACCGGGGCGGCCTTCATGACCGTCTCGGTGATGAGGGTGTTGTTGACGCCGAGGAACGCCCCGGCGACGACGACGCAGGTCGCGAGGACGGCCTTGTCGCCGGTCCACACCGCCATGACGACCAGCGTCGCGGCGAAGCCGGTCAGGGCGCCGACGACGGAGGGGATGGTGCCGAAGCGCCGCTGCAGCCGGGGGGCGACGACCACGGAGGTGAACGCCAGTAGCAGGCCCCACCCGAAGAAGATCAGGCCGACCTGGTGCGGGCCCAGGTCCAGCGGGAACGGGGTGAACGCCAGCAGGGTGAAGAAGCCGAAGTTGTACAGCAGCGAGGTCAGGGCCACCACGAGGAGCCCCTTGTGCCGCAACGCCTTGAACGGCTCGGTGATCGAGGTGGCCCGCTCGGCCCGCGGGGTGGCCGGGAGCACGAAGGCGGTGGCGACGAAGGCGATCGCCATGAGGGCAGAGACGCCGAAGAAGGGACCGCGCCAGGAGATGCCGCCGAGCACCCCGCCCAGGAGCGGGCCGGCGGCGATGCCCAGGCCCAGGGCGGCCTCGTAGAGGATGATCGCCTGCCCGACCGAACCGCGGGCGGCCTTGACGATCGTGGCCAGCGCGGTGGCGATGAACAGGGCGTTGCCCAGGCCCCAGACGGCGCGGAAGGTCACGATGCCGCCGACGCTGTCCTGCGTCCCGGCCAGCCCGGCGCCGATGATGATGATGAGCAGCCCGATGAGCAGGGTGCGCTTGGCGCCGATCCGGCTGGAGACGAAGCCGGTGATGAGCATGGCGACGCCCATGACGACCATGTAGCTGGTGAACAGCAGCGAGACCTGGGACGGCGAGGCGCCGAGCTGGTCACCGATGGACTTCAGGATCGGGTCGACCAGGCCGATGCCCATGAAGGCGATGACACACGCGAAGGCCACGGCCCACACAGGTTTGGGTTGACGCCACACGTCATTGTCCTTTCGTTGCGGGAGAGGGGTCCTCGTCGGCCACGGCGACTGCCAGGAGCTCGCGCAGCACCGCGACGGCGTCCTCGAGCCGCGCGCGGTCGGCCTCGCCGAGCTGCTCGACCACCGGCGCCACCACGGCGCCGCGGGCCCGGCGCACCGACGCGAGCGTCTCCGTGCCCTGGGGGGACAGCGCGATCAGCGAGGCGCGGGCGTCGGCGGGGTCGGCGGAGCGCTGCACCCAGCCGCGCTCCTCGAGCCGGCCCACCTGGGCCGACATCGTCGGCTGGCTGGTGTGGTCGGCCTGGGCGAGGTCGCCGATGCGGGACGGCCCGAGCTCGTCGAGCTGGGCGAGCAGGCGGGCCTGCGCCGGCGGCACGTCGAAGACGGCCAGGCGGCTGGCCCAGCGGTTGAGGCGCGCGACGACACTCAGCAGCTCGTCGCCGAGGGAGGGGGAGGTCACGCCGCCATGATACATAGGGAGCCTATGCAACTGTTCGTGCGGGTGGTCCGGTGTGGTGAGGTGTCCCCCATGACCGGTATGCCGTGTGGTGGCCCCCGATGCTGCTGAACCTGCGCCTGGCGGTGCCGCCGGGCCTGACCACGCAGGTGCGTGAGCTGCTCGAGTCCGACGAGCGGGTCACCAACCTCGTCGTGCTGCCGGGCGCGGCGGTCGAGCCCGTCGGCGACGCGGTGCTGGCTGACGTGCCGCGCGAGGCGGCCGGGGAGCTGCTCGGCCGGCTCGACGCGATGGGCCTGGGCCACCACGGCGCGATGAGCGTGTCGGAGGTGACCGCCTCGCCCTACCGCCGCGCCCGCGAGGCCGAGGCGGCCGCGCCGGGCAGCCCCGACGACGGGGTCGTCTGGCGGATGGTCGAGGAGCGGGCCTGGTCGGACAGCCGTGGCTCGGTGTCCTTCTACGCCTTCCTCACCCTGGCCACCGCGCTCGCGGCGATCGCCGTCATCACCGACTCCTCGATCCTCGTCGTGGGGGCCATGGTCGTCGGGCCGGAGTTCGGCCCGGTCGCAGCCATCGCCACCGGCATCGTCCTGCGCCAGTGGGGGCTGGTCCCGCGCTCGCTGTCGCTGCTCGTGCGCTCGTTCTGCTTCGCCATCCTCGTCGTCGCGGCCCTGGCCCTGGTGGCCCGCGGCCTGGGCTGGATCGACCCGTCCACGGTCACCCGGCCGCGGCCGCTGACCGGCTTCATCTGGCACCCCGACCGCTGGTCGTTCGTCGTCGCCCTGCTCGCGGGGTTCGCCGGCGTCCTGTCCCTGACCTCGGGCAAGTCCTCGGCCCTGGTCGGGGTCTTCATCTCGGTGACGACGGTGCCGGCCGCGGGCAACCTCGCCCTCGCCCTCGCGCTGTGGCAGGTGGACGAGATGCGCGGCTCGGCACTGCAGCTCGCCGTCAACCTCACCGGCATGGTCATCGCCGGGGTCATCACCCTGGTGGCCCAGCGGGTCGGCTGGCGGGTCGTGCAGCGGCGGACCGGTGGCGAGGTGGTGCGCGCCCGCTGAGGGCGCGCGGCGGCCCCCGGCGAGCCGGCATACCGGACCTCTGGTGGGCCCGGTGAGGCGGCCACCCTCCCGGCGCGGGGGTGGACCCTCTACCGTTGCGCCATGGAGCCCGTCTACACCCCTGTCATCGGGTTCGCCCGCGCCCTCTTCGCGTTCCAGGGGCTTCGGTTCCGGATCACGGGGCAGGAGAACGTCCCCCGCACCGGTGGTGCGGTCATGATGATCAACCACCTGTCCTTCTTCGACTTCGCGTATGCCGGGCTCGCGGCGATCCCGTCCGGGCGCAAGGTGCGCTTCATGGCCAAGGAGTCGGTGTTCCGGCACCCGGTCGGCGGGCCGCTGATGCGGGGCATGGGTCACATCCCGGTCGACCGGGACGCCGGCGCCGCCTCGTTCCGCACCGCGGTGCAGGAGCTCAAGGCCGGCGAGGTCGTGGGCGTCTTCCCCGAGGCGACCATCTCGCGCTCCTTCGAGCTCAAGGAGTTCAAGAGCGGCGCGGTGCGGATGGCCAAGGCGGCCGGGGTGCCGATCCTGCCGACGGTGCTGTGGGGCTCCCAACGGGTCTGGACCAAGGGGGAGAAGCCGCGGTTCGGGCGCAGCAACATCCCGATCTCGATCGCCGTGGGTGAGCCGGTGGAGGTCCCCCGCGGGGTGGACCCCGAGGAGGTCAACCGGGAGGTGCGCGAGCGGATGACCGCGCTGCTGCACGCGGCGCAGGAGAGCTACCCCGCGCTGACCGGGGCCGATCTGAAGTTCCTGCCCGCCCGACTCGGTGGCACCGCGCCGACGCCGGAGGAAGCCGCCGCGCGCGACGAGGCCGACGCCCGCATCCGGCGCGAAGCCCGCCCCTGACCCCGGCACGGAGTGCAATCCTGACGTTTGTCACCTGAGGTGGTGGCCTCGTCGGGTTAGCGTCGTGCCGGTCGCGCGCGCCACCAGGGGAGCCGCCGGCCGACGAGATCCGGAGGTCCCGTGCTTCTCCCGCTGCTGCGCACCTACCTGCGGCCCTACCGGGGTGCCATCACGCTGGTGGTGCTGTTCCAGCTGGTCCAGACCGTCGCCACGTTGTACCTGCCCGGCCTCAACGCCGACATCATCGACCAGGGCGTCGTCGTCGGCGA
Source organism: Oryzihumus sp. (assembly GCA_035699865.1). Taxonomy (GTDB): domain Bacteria; phylum Actinomycetota; class Actinomycetes; order Actinomycetales; family Dermatophilaceae; genus Oryzihumus. Next base: position 7,350 of record DASSPC010000155.1, read on the forward strand.
CACCGGCAGGATCCTGTCCATCGGCGCCGTCATGCTGGCGGTCACCGTCGGCCAGGTCATCGCCTCGGCGTTTGCGGTCTACTTCGGCGCCCGCACCGCGATGGCCCTCGGCCGGGACCTGCGCGAGGCGGTGTTCGTCTCGGTGGAGCAGTTCGCGGCCCAGGAGGTCGGCCGGTTCGGCGCACCGTCGCTGATCACCCGCTCCACCAACGACGTGCAGCAGGTGCAGATGGTCGTGCTCCTCTCCTTCACGATCATGGTTGCCGCGCCGATCATGTGTGTCGGCGGCGTGATCCTGGCCCTGCGCCAGGACGTGCACCTGTCGGCGCTGCTCCTGGTGTCGGTGCCAGCCCTGGTCGTGGCGGTGGTGCTGATCATCCGGCGGATGCGGCCGCTGTTCCGCTCCATGCAGGTGCGCATCGACGTGATCAACCGGGTGCTGCGCGAGCAGATCGCCGGTGTCCGGGTCATCCGGGCGTTCGTGCGCGACACCCACGAGCGGGAGCGCTTCGGCGGGGCCAACGACTCCCTCATGGACGTCTCGGTGCAGGTGGGCCGGCTCATGGCGCTGATGTTCCCCACCGTGCTGCTGGTCATGAACGTCTCCAGCGTCGCCGTCATCTGGTTCGGCGGGCACCGGATCGCCGACGGGCAGATGCAGATCGGCACGATGACCGCGTTCCTCAGCTACCTCATGCAGATCCTCATGGCGGTGATGATGGCGACGTTCATGTTCGTCATGGTCCCGCGCGCAGAGGTCTGTGCCGACCGGATCACCGAGGTGCTCGACACCGAGCCGAGCGTGCGGGCGCCGGAACGCCCGGTCGTCCGCCCCGACCGGACCGGGGCCGTCGAGCTGCGCGCGGCGACCTTCGCCTACCCCGGAGCCCAGGAGCCGGTGCTGCGCGCCGCCGACCTGGTGGCCCGGCCGGGGGAGACCACCGCCATCGTCGGCTCCACCGGCAGCGGCAAGACCACCCTGCTCAACCTCATCCCGCGGCTGGTCGACGTCACCGGCGGGCAGGTGCTCGTCGGCGGGGTCGACGTGCGCGACCTCGAGCCGGAGGAGCTGTGGGCCGGGATCGGCCTGGTGCCCCAGCGCGCCTACCTGTTCGCCGGGACGGTGGCCTCCAACCTGCGCTATGGCAAGCCGGACGCCACCGACGAGGAGCTGTGGGAGGCGCTGGAGATCGCCCAGGCCCGCGACTTCGTCGAGCGGCTCGGCGGG
>DASSPC010000156.1:0-9315 GCA_035699865.1 Oryzihumus sp.
GCGACGCAGACGCGCTCGAACTCGCCGAGGTGCAGGCTCTCGTTGGCGCCGTGCGCGCGGGTGTCGGGGTCCTCCACGCCGGTGATGAGGATGCCGGCCTCGGGGAACTTCTCGGCGAACGCCGCGACGAACGGGATCGAGCCGCCCACGCCGATGTCGACCGGCGGCGTGCCCCAGGCGTCGGTGAACGCGGCCCGTGCCTGGTCGTAGACGGGGCCCTGTGCGTCGGCGGCGAACCCGGCCCCGGACTCGTCGAGGTGCACGTCGACCTGGGCGTTCCAGGGGGCGTGGGCCTTGAGGTGGTCGGTCACGAGGCGGTAGGCCGCGGCCGGGTCCTCGTCGGGGGCGATGCGCACGGAGATCTTGGCCGAGGCCTGCGGCACGAGGGTGTTGCTGGCCTGGGACACGGTGGGCGCGTCGATGCCGATCGTGGTGATCGAGGGCTTGGTCCACATCCGGGACAGCAGCGAGCCGGTGCCGATGGTGTGCACGCCGTCGAGCAGGCCGGAGTCCTTGCGCAGCTGCTCCTCGGTGAACTCGAGGTCGGCGGCCTCGCCGGACTTCAGGCCCTCCACCGCCACGTTGCCCTCGTCGTCGTGCAGCGTGGAGAGCAGGCGAGCCAGGGACATGATCGCGTCGGGCACCGCTCCGCCGAACATGCCCGAGTGGATGCCGTGGTCGAGGGTGCGCACGGTGACGACGACGCGGATCATGCCGCGCAGCGTGGTGGTCAGCGCGGGCTCGCCGATGCCCCAGTTCATCGAGTCGGCCAGGACGATCGCGTCGGCGCGCAGCTTCTCGCCGTGGCGCTCGAGGATGGTCGGCAGGGAGTCGGAGCCGATCTCCTCCTCACCTTCGACGAAGACGGTGACGCCGACCGGCAGGGTGCCGTGGTGGGCGCGCAGCGCGGCGATGTGGGCCATGACGCCGGCCTTGTCGTCGGCGATGCCGCGGGCGTAGACCCGGCCCTGGCGCTCGGTCGGCTCGAACGGCGCACTGTCCCAGTCCTCGTCCCTGCCGGGCGGCTGGACGTCGTGGTGGGCGTAGAGCATCACCGTCGGCGCCCCCTCGGGCCCGTCGACGTGGCCGATGACGGCCGGCCGGCCGCCCTCGCGGACGATCTCCACGTCCAGGCCCTCGGCCCGCAGCAGCGCGGCCACAGCCTCGGCGCTGGCCTCCACGTGGGACTGGTCGAACGCGTCCAGGGACACGCTCGGGATGCGGGTCAGCGCCTCCAGGTCCTGGCGCAGGCCGGGCATGAGCTCTGCGATGCGCGTACGGAGGGCGTCGATGCGGTCAGGGGTCACGGCGTCGTCGGTCACGGTCGCGAGCGTACCGACCCGGCCACGGGGCCTCGGTGGCGATACCAGCGAACCGGCGCACTCGACATACAGTGTGCGTCGTGTTTGGACGAAAGAAGGCCGCCGAGCCGGCCGCCCCCGAGACCACCGTCGCCGAGCGCCCGGGCGCCAAGAACCGGCCCACGCCCAGGCGCCGGGACCAGGAGGCGGCGCGCAAGAAGCCGCTCGTGCCGACCGACCGCAAGGCCGCGGCCAACGACGCCCGCCTGAAGGCCCGGGAGGCCCGAGCCCGCCAGCGCGCCGCGATGATGACCGGCGACGAGGCGCACCTGCCCGCCCGCGACAAGGGCCCGGTCAAGCGGTTCATCCGCGACAGCGTCGACGCCCGATGGAACGTCGGGGAGTTCATGCTGCCGGTGATGGTCGTCGTGCTGGCCCTGTCGTTCGTGCGGCAGAGCTGGGCGCTGCTGATGGTGTTCGTCCTCGTCTACGGCCTCATCGTGGTGGCCATCGTCGACGCGGCACTGATGTGGCGGCGCACCCGCAAGAAGATCCTCGCCAAGTTCGGCGAGGGCAGCGTGCCCGCCGGGTCGACGATGTATGCCGTGATGCGCGCCTTCCAGATGCGCCGCTCGAGGCTGCCGCGCCCGCAGGTCGCGCGCGGCGAGAAGCCGCAGTGAGCTGACGCCGGCTGACCTGCGAAGGGGCGGGGACCATGACGGTCCCCGCCCCTCCTTCGTAGCCAGGAGCCCGGGTCAGCCGGCGAGCGTGGCGACCGCCTCGCCGAACACGTCGAGGTGCGCCTGGACGTCGTCGGCGGTGGTCTCGGGGCACATCAGCGCCATGTTGTGGAACGGCGTGAGCAGGATGCCCCGGTTGGCGAGGAACAGGTGCAGGTAGTCGTCGAGCTCCTCGTCGTGGACCCCGTGCGACTCGGTGCCGTTGCGCGGCGGGGTGGCGCTGAAGCGGTACTCCGAGCGGGCGCCGAGCTGGGTGACCGACCACGGCAGGTCGTGCCGCTCGATCGTGGCGCGGATGCCGGCGGTGTAGGTCGTGGCCAGGTCGATCATGTGCGTGAACGCCTCGTCGGTGAGCACCGACTCCAGCGTGGCGCGCATGGCGGCCACCGAGAGGGCGTTGCCGGCCATGGTGCCGCCGACCCCGCCCATGTCGACCAGGTCGAGGTCGTCGCGGCGCAGGGTGCGGTCGGCCAGCTCGGCGGACATGGCGTAGGCGCCCGCCGGGATGCCGCCGCCGATGGCCTTGCCGATGACGAGCAGGTCGGGGTCCAGGCCCCAGGCCTTCGTGGCGCCGCCGGGGCCGACCGAGAAGGTGTGCGTCTCGTCGTTGATGAGCAGGGTGCCGTAGCGGCGGGTCAGCTCGCGCACGCCCTCGAGGTAGCCCGGTTCGGGCAGGACGATGCCGATGTTGGTCAACGCCGGCTCCATGAGCACCGCGGCCACGTCGCCGTGGGCGAGCTGGCGCTCCAGGCCCTCGAGGTCGTTGAACTCGGCGACCCGGCTGGTCAGCGTCACGTCGCAGGGGGCCCCGACGTTGCCCTCGCGGGCGGCGCCCTGCCCGTCCGGGGTGGTGACGATCAGGGACTCGTCGACGCTGCCGTGGTAGCAGTAGCTGTTGACCAGGATCTTCGGCCGGCCCGTGACGGCCCGCACGATCCGGATGGCCCAGCGGTTGGCGTCCGTGGCGGTCAGCGCGAAGCTCCAGCGCGACACCCCGAAGCGGCGGGTCAGCTCGGCGCCGACCCACTCGGCGTCCTCGGTCGGCAGCATCGCCGTGGCCCCGCCGAGCTCGGCGAACCGGCGCTGGACCGCCTCGACGGTGGCCCGCGGCGAGTGACCCGCCATCGCCGCGGTGTCGCCGAGGGCGAAGTCGCGGTAGGTGTGGCCGTCGATGTCGGTCACCCGGGCGCCTCGGGCGGAGTCCAGGTAGAGCGGGAACGACCCGGCCCGCTTGTTCATCCACGTCATCGGCACCCGGCCGAAGAGGTGCTCGGCGGCGCCGAACGCCTTCTCCGACAGCGGGTTGCGGACCGCGAAGTCCGCGACCTCGCGGGCCATCAGCTCATGCAGCCGGTCGCGGGCGATCACGGCGTCACCAGGTCGGCGAACGCGCGGGGCTCCCGCGTCACGGCGTAGGTGGCGAAGTACATGCGACTCACCTTTCCTTCCTCGTCGCGAGCCACCTCGAGCAGCTCGCCACGCTCACGCCCCTGCACCGCCCTGAACCGGTCGGCCCCCTCGGCCTCGAACCGGGTCTCGTTCGTCGTCGCCGGCGCCCCCGGCACCCGGCACCACAGGTCCTCGCCGCGGACCTCGAAGACCAGCTCCTCGCCCTCGGACCACCAACTGCCCAGGATCTCGCGCAGCTCGGGCCGCGGCGTCGAGGGCACCCACGCCTGCGCCGGCGTGGGCTCGGCGTCGAGCACCTCGGCCACCAGGCGGCCGGCCAGGACCAGCGAGTCGGCGCCGGCGGTGGTGTTGGCGAACACCACCGCGCCCACGCCGTCGGCCCGGCGGACCCGCAGGCCGGTCAGGTAGCCGGGCATCGCGCCGCCGTGGCCGACGAGCACCCGCTCCCCCAGCCGGCCCATGCCGAAGCCCAGGCCGTAGCCGCCGGTCCAGCCGTCGGGGTCGGTGATGACCAGCGGGCGGCACATCTCCTCGACCGTGTCGGCGGAGAGCACCTCCTCCACCGGGTCGGCGACGAACGCGGCATACCGGCCCAGGTCGGCGACCGTGCTCCACAGGCCGCCGAGGGCGGCAGTGGCGCGCAGGTCGAACCGCGGCTCCTGCGTGGCCAGCCCGGAGAACGGGTGCACCTGGTAGCCCAGCGCGCGGTCCTCGCGGGGGCTCAGCCCGGTGTGCCGCATCTCCAGCGGGTCGAGGATGCGGCGACGCACCACGTCCTCCCACGGCGCACCCTCGACCCGCTCGACGACCTGCCCGAGCAGGGCGTAGGCCAGGTTGGAGTAGTGGAAGACGAAGTGCGGCGGCAGCACCCGCTCGGCCTGCTCGAGCTCGGCGTGCAACCGCTGCTCGTCGGGGGCGTCCAGGGTCTCCCAGATGCGCCCCACCGGCTCACGCTGCAGACCCGAGGAGTGGGCCAGCATCTGCCGCAGCGTGACGTCACCGTGGCGGGTGTCCGGCAGCCAGGTGGACAGGGGGTCGTCCAGCCGCAGCCGACCCTCGTCGCGCAGCGCCATGACCAGCACCGCGGTGAAGGTCTTGGTGATCGAGCCGATCATGTACTGCGTGTCGTCGGTGGGTGCGAGCGTCGGGTCGAGGCGCGCGGACCCGACGTGCGTGGACCAGACGAGGCTGCCGCCGCGGACCACGCCGGCGCTGACGGCCGGCGAGCGCCAGTCGTGCTGGGCCTGCCTGACCATCCGCTCGAGCCTGCGGGCGAGCTCGGGCGCGTGGCTCACCAGGGAGGTGGTGCCGGCGACCGGGTCGGTCGTCACTGCGCGGGGCGCAGGCTCATGGGCCCGTAGACGACGGCGTCCTCGTGGTGCAGGGTCACCGAGTCCACGCCGGCGTCGGCGAGGTCACGCCACTCCTCCCCCAGCCAGCTCTCGGCCTCGCTCTGGGAGGGGAAGCCCGACGTCACGAGCGCACCCCCGCTCATCGGCTTGCCGTCGGCGTCGAGGTAGGTCCACGTCCACTGAGCGCTCATGACCTCACCTTAGCCAGCGGCGAATCCCGCCACCGGGCCGATCACCGTGACGGCCGGCGGGCGCAGGCCGGCCGGAGTGCCGTCCTTGGCGACGGCACTCAGGGTGCTGGAGATCACCGCCTGGGTCGGCAGCCCGCCGTCCATGACGCTGGCCAGCGGGGTGTCGGCGTCCCGGCCGGCGGCGACGAGGGCCGCGGCGATGGCGGGCAGGGTCTCCACGCCCATCAGCACGACCAGGGTGGTGCCGCCGCGCGCCAGGGCCTCCCAGTCGACGGTGCTGCGCGGGTCTCCGGGCGCGGCGTGCCCGGAGATCACCGTGAAGCCCTGCGACAGGCCGCGGTGGGTGACCGGTATGCCGGCCAGCTCGGGCGCCGCGATCGCGGAGGTCACGCCGGGGACCACCTCGGTGGCGACCCCCGCCTCGGTGCAGGCCAGGACCTCCTCCATGCCCCGGCCGAAGACGAAGGAGTCGCCGCCCTTGAGCCGCACGACGGTCAGCCCGCGGCGGGCCCGGTCGACCAGGACGGCGTTGATCTCCTCCTGCGGGGTGAACCGCCCGCGGGGGATCTTGGAGACGTCGACGACCTCGACACCCTCGCGCAGGCCGTCCAGCACGGCGAGCGGGGCGAGCCGGTCGACGACCACCACGTCGGCTGTGGCCAGCGCCTGGAAGCCCTTGAGGGTCAACAGCTCCGGGTCGCCCGGCCCCCCTCCGACGAGGATGACCCGCCCGGGGGTGTCGTCCGACAGGGTCGTCCGTGCCGGGGCGCCGGGGTCGTCGCGCAGGGCCGCCTCCACGGCGGCCACGGCGGCGTCGCGCAGCGCGGCGGCCCGGCGCGGGTTGCGGTCGCCGTGCACGCTGACCGTGGCCGGGCCGCTGCGCCCGGTCGCCGGCATCCACGCCGAGGCGTCCCGGGCGTCGTCGACACGCAGGCAGAAGACGCGCCGGGCCTCGGCCTCGCGCAGCACCTCGGCGTTGACCTCGGGGTCGGCAGTGCAGGCCATCGCCAGCCAGGCGCCCTCGAGGTCGCCGTCGGCGTAGAAGCGCGGGTGCCACTCGACCTGCCCGCGCAGGGCAAGGTCCTCCAGCGCGGCGACGACCTCGGGCGAGACGACCGTGACGGCGGCCCGGGCCTGGAGCAGTGCCCCGACGCGCCGCAGCGCCACCCGGCCGCCGCCGACCACGACGACGCGGCGGTCACGCAGCCGCAGCCCCAGGGGAAGGAGGGTCTCGGCGTGCTCGGTCATGTTCAGGCCTTGTCCGTCACGCCGGCGGAGTCGAAGGTCGCCACCTCGCGCAGCACGCGGGCGGCGGACTGCACCAGCGGCACGGACAGGGCGGCCCCGCTGCCCTCGCCCAGGCGCAGGTCGAGGTCGACCAGCGGGGTGAGCCCCAGGTGGTCCAGGGCCGCGCCGGCGCCGGGCTCCACCGAGCGGTGGCCGGCGACCCAGTAGCCGGCCGCGTCGGGGGCGATCGCGCGGGCGACGAGGGCGGCGGAGCAGGCGATGACCCCGTCGAGGACGACGGGGGTGCGCAGGGCCGCGGCGCCGAGCAGGAACCCGGCCACGGCTGCGTGCTCCAGCCCGCCGACGGCGGCGAGGGTCGCCACCGGGTCGGCGGCGTCGACGGCGTTGACCTGCAGGGCCCGCCGGATGACGCCGACCTTGTGGGCGAGCATCGCGTCGTCGATGCCGGTGCCCCGTCCGGTGACCTGCTCGACGTCCAGCCCGGTGAAGGCGCTGATCAGCGCCGCCGAGGCCGTGGTGTTGGCGATGCCCATGTCGCCCGTGACCAGGAGCCGGTTGCCTTGGGCCACGAGGTCGCGCGCCGCGTCGATGCCGACCTCCAGCGCCTGCTGCACCTGCTCCCAGGTCATGGCCGGTCCCCGGGTCATGTCGGCGGTGCCGCGGGCGACCTTGCGGGCCAGCAGCCCCGGCGCGTCCGGCACGTCCCCGGCCACGCCGACGTCGACCACGGTCACCTCCGCGCCGACCTGGCGGCCGAGGGCGTTGATCACCGCGCCGCCGGCGAGGAAGTTGCCCACCATCTGGGTGGTGACCTCCTGCGGCCACGGCGACACGCCCTGCGCGTGGACCCCGTGGTCGCCGGCGAACACCGCGATGGCGACCGGTTCGGGCAGCGGCGGCGGGCACACGGCATACATCCCGGCCAGGCGCGTGCCGAGCTCCTCGAGCACCCCGAGCGAGCCACGCGGCTTGGTCAGCTGGCCCTGCCGCTCGTCGGCGGCGCGCATGGCGGCCTCGTCGGCGGGCGCGATGGCGGCAATGGTCTCGGTCAGCAGGCTCACAGCTTCTCCTCCGGGCAGGCGACGGTCGCCCCAGGCCCCATGATGGACCGCCCACGTCAGGGGCCGCCGACGTGCCCACCCCGAGAGCACCAGCTCCGGCGCGGGCGGGAACTGCTCGACGTGCCCGACGCACAGGTAGGCCACGACCTGCAGGTGCCCGGGCAGGCCGAGCTCGCGGGCCAGCTCCTCGGGGTCGAAGAAGCTGACCCAGCCGACGCCCAGGCCCTCGGCCCGCGCCGCCAGCCAGAGGTTCTGCACGGCCAGGGCGGCGGAGAACGGCGCCATCCTCGGGTCGGCGTGCCGGCCGAGGGTGTAGGGCCCGCCGCGGGTCGGGTCGCAGGTGACGACGACGTTGAGCGGGGTCTGCAGGATCGCCTCGACCTTGATCCCGTCGAAGAGCCGGTTGCGCCCGGCCGGCAGGGACGCGGCGAAGGCGTCCCGCTGGCGCGCGGCCAGGGCCTGGATGCGGGCGCGCTGCTCCACGTCGGTGAGGAGCAGGAAGTCCCAGGGCTGGCTGAGCCCCACGCTCGGCGCCTGGTGGGCCGCCGCGAGCACCCGGGTGAGGACCTCGTCGTCGACGGGGTCGAGGGTGAACCCGCGGCGCACGTCCCGGCGCCGGGCGATGACGTCGTGGACGGCCGCCCGCGCGTCGTCGGGGAAGGCATGGTCGGTCATGGCAGCTCCTGCAGTGCGGTCGTGAGGGCGTGGGAGAGGGCGTCGGTGGTGGCCTCGTCGCGGGCCGCGACGCGCAGCCACTGGGGCCCCAGGCCGGGGAAGGTGTCGCCCCGGCGCAGCGCGAAGCCGTGGTGGCGCAGGCGTTCCCGCAGGGCATCCGCCCGGTCGTGGCGCGCCAGCACGAACGGGCCGGCGGGGTCCTCGACGACGTCGAGGCCAGCGGCGCGCAGAGCCCGGCTGAGGTGGGCCAGCCGCGGCGGCAGCCGGTCGGCGACGGCGCGGCGGTGGGCCTCCCCCTCTAGGCCGAGGCAGGCCACGGTGGCGGCGACGGCGAGGGCGTTGACCGACCAGTGCGGCTGATGCGGCGCGAGCTCGGCGACCAGGGCGGGGGCCGCGAGCAGGTGACCGGCACGGAGCCCGGCGAGGCCGAAGGTCTTGGTGAGGCTGCGGACGACGAGCAGACCCTCGGTGGTGGGCGCGAGGGCGGCCAGCGACTGGCGCTGGTCGGTGACGTCCATGAACGCCTCGTCGACGACGACCAGTCGCCCCGGCCGCAGCAGCCCTGCGACCGCGTCAGCCGGGTGCAGCCGTGAGGTCGGGTTGGTCGGGTTGCCCACGACCACGAGGTCGGCAGCAGGGTCGACCGCGGCCGGGTCGAGGCGGAAACCGTTGTCGCTGCTCAGGACCAGCCGCTGCACGGTATGGCCGGCCGCCCGCAAGGCGGCCTCCGGCTCGGTGAACTGCGGGTGCACCACGAGGGGTCGCCGCCAGGGCAGCCGTGCCAGGAGGGTGAACGCCTCGGCGGCGCCGTTGGTCAGGAGCACCGAGGCGGGGTCGCAGCCGTGCGCGCTTGCGACGGCCGCGACCGCGGGCGACGGGTCGGGATAGGCGCCGGCCTGAGCCAGCGCAGCGGTGAGGACGTCGAGCAGCCAGGGCGGGGGCTGCGGCGCCTGCACGTTGACGGCCAGGTCGACGAGGCCGGCACCGACCTCGCGGTCGCCGTGGTGGAGCAGGTCGACCTCAGGCATCGTCACCGCCGCGCAGCCGCCAGACGGCCAGGGCACCCAGCCAGGTGGTGGCGAAGATCCCTGCGATGACGTAGCCCATGAGCTCGAAGTCGTCGCTGATCGCCGCGACCGGGGCGAGCCACGCCTGCCCGGCGTACTGCACCAGCGCGTCGGCGAGGTAGACCAGCGCGATGAACGCCGCGACCGCCACGGTGACCGCCGTCGTGGCGATGTTGAAGAACAGCGTGCGCACCGGGTTGCGGTAGCTCCAGGAGTAAAGCCGGGTCATCACCAGGGAGTCGGCGGTGTCGAACGTCGACATGCCCGCGG
>DASSPC010000157.1:0-37333 GCA_035699865.1 Oryzihumus sp.
CGGTGTGCACGGGGTCGACCGCGCCCACCGCCTCGGCGAACTCCCGGATCTTCTCCCGGCCCACGGCATACGGGGCGGTGGCCGGGTAGGTGCGCCCGGCGAAACTCGCGTTCACGGCCATGGCGACCACCCTAGGGGAGCACGCACGGGCACGAAAAACGGCCGCCCCCGCAGCGCGTGCGGAGGCGGCCGGTATGCCGTGTGGCGTGACCTCAGCGGGTCTCGCGGTGCTGCGTGTGCTTGCCGCAGCGGGGGCAGAACTTCGCCAGCTCCAGACGGTCAGGGTCGTTGCGGCGGTTCTTCTTGGTGATGTAGTTGCGCTCCTTGCAGTCCACGCACGCCATCGTGATCTTGGGGCGGACGTCGGTGCTCTTGCTGGCCACGGGGCAACCTGCTCTCGAAACTCACGGAAGAACTACGGGTAGGGCGCGTGCGCAGCGAGCGCGCAACGACGCACCAGAGTACGCGATCCCGAGGTAGATCCCGAAATCACGCTGGTAGCGGGGGCGGGACTTGAACCCGCGACACCACGATTATGAGCCGTGTGCTCTGACCACCTGAGCTACCCCGCCAGGGGTTCCGGTGACCCGGGCGGCCGCCCCGAGGGACGGCCGCCGGACCCGGACTGAGCCCCAATAGGGAATCGAACCCTAGACCTTTTCCTTACCATGGAAACGCTCTGCCGACTGAGCTATTGGGGCAAGTCGAACGACTGTCGCCGCCCGGCTTTGCGTCGCCGAGAGTACACGTTCCCGGCCCCGGACCTGAAATCGGCGCGTCCGCGGCAGCATCACCCCTTCGGACGGTCCCGACGTAGCGGGGCGATGCCCCCTTTGGTGGAGCGCGTCACGGAGTCACGGGCATAGACCGGAACCGGCCACTCGGCCACACATCGACTCCATCGTGAAGGGGGAGCCATGCGCCATCGGTATCGCGTGACCCTGGTCGCAGGGGTCACGGCCATTGCCTCCGCACTGCTCGCCGCCCCCGCCCGGGCCGGCGGCAGCGACCACCACACGTGGACCGTCCACCCCGGGACCGGCACCATCGCCGCCGCCGTGGCCAAGGCCCACGACGGGGACACCCTGCTGCTCAAGGCGGGCACGTTCCACGACAGCGTCATCATCACCAAGTCCCTGACGATCCGCGGCGCAGGCTGGGACAAGACCATCGTCCGGCCGCCGTCGAGCAACCCCGGCTGCAACGTCATGGGCGGGGTCCACGGACTCTGCCTGTTCGGCGCCACGGACTCCAAGTTCAACCCGATCTTCTCCGACCGGCTCGAGGACGCCTCGGTGTCCCACCTGCGTCTCACCGGGTTCTCCGGGATCGGCGTGGTCGGCTTCAACACCGACCACCTGTCAGTGACCCACGTCCGGTCGGACCACAACGGCCAGTACGGCATCGCCCGGTTCGCGTCCATCCACTCGGTGTTCGCCCATGACTCGGCGTCGTGGGACGGCGAGGCCGGGCTCTACCTGGGTGACTCCCCCAAGGGGGACAGCGTGGTTCGGGACAGCTGGAGCGACCACAGCAACTTCGGCATCTTCCTGCGCGACAGCACCGAGCTCACCGCCCGCGACAACCACGTCTGGGGCAACTGCGTCGGCATCATGGCCCTCAACACCGGCGGCGAGGCGCCGTTCGACATCCCGGCCGGTGACTACCGCATCACCGGCAACACCGTCTGGGCCAACGACAAGGCGTGCCCGGCCGGCGAGGACGGCCCGGCGCTGTCGGGCCTCGGCATCCTGCTGGCCGGGGTGCACGACAGCGTGGTCCGCGACAACACCGTCAACAACAACAAGCCCGGCGGCCCGACGTTGGGCTCGGGCGGGATCGCGATCGTCTCGACCAAGTCGATGCACGGCACGGACCCGACGAACAACACCGTCGCCGGCAACGACGCCCACGGCAACGTCCCGGCCGACATCGTCTGGGACAAGACCGGTTCGGGCAACGTCGTCCGCGGCAACGACTGCGCCAAGGCCCTCCCCGACAACCTGGGCTGGTGCCACCACTGACGGCGCCGGCCTGACCGCTCCCTGACCCCGCCGGGCTCCCCCCGGCGGGGTCAGCCTGCCGGGATGTCCTCCGGTTCCATCTCGTCGGCGTAGCGCACCTCGGAGACGTTCCACTCCTGCTGCAGGGCCGTGATGTCGGCCCGGGTCGTGATGTCGCGCACCGCCTTGGTGGGGTCGGACGCCTCGGCCGGCGGCACCAGGGCGGCCTGCCAGTGGCCGCGCTCCGGGACGGGGCTCACCGCGATGTAGAGATCCATGCCGCGACGGTATCCCCCGGCCGGTGGTTGCCACCGCCACCGCGCCGCCGTCCGGGAACGGTTGACCTTCAAGCGACCTGAAGGTCCACGATGTCGGCCGTGACCTCTCCGGAGCTGAGCATCGGCGCCTTCGCCCGCCTCGTCGGCCTGACCCCGAGCGCGCTGCGCTTCTACGACGACTGCGGGCTGCTCCACCCGGCCCGGGTGGACCCCGGCAGCGGATACCGCTGGTATGCCGTGTCGCAGGAGCCGCGCGCGCGGCTCCTCGCGGGGCTGCGGGTGGTGGACCTCCCCCTCGCCTCGGCGCGGGCGGTGCTCGACGGGCCGCCGGAGGAGGCGACCAGGTTGCTGGAGGACCACCTGGCTGCCGTGGAGGGCAAGGCGGCGCTGACCCGCCGGGCCGTGACCGACGCCCTGACCGACCTGCACGGCGGGCAGCGTCCGTGCCGGGTCACCCTGCCCGGCCCGGAGCTGGCCAGCGCCGTGCGGCAGGTCACTCCCGCGGCGGCCCCCGCCGACCGCGTCACGCTGCCCGGGGAGGACCCTGCCCTCGACGAGGTGCTGCGGTGCGCCCTGCTCGAGGTCGACGCCGGGGAGGTGCGGCTGGTCGCGAGCGACCGCCACCGGCTGTCGGTGCGGACGCTGCACCCCCGCGCGGGGAACGACACCGCGGGACGGGCGCTGGTGCCCGTCCCCGACCTCGTCGACCTGGCCGGCTGGGCACGGCCCCACGCCGAGGTCACGCTGACCCTGGAGGGCGACCGGCTCACCGCCGACAGCGCAGCGGGGTCGCTCCGGCTGCCGACCCGGAAGGGCGACTTCCCGGCATACCAGGCGGTCCTCGACCGGGTGCCGACGGCGACGGTCCGGGCCATGGTGGCCCGCGAGCGCCTGCATGCGGCCCTGGTGGAGGACCTGCCCGAGGCGGTCGCGCTCGAGCTGCGCGAGGGCCACATCGCGCTCGACCCGCCGGGCCTCCACATCGACGCCGTGGTCGTTGGCGGCCCGCTGCGCGTCGGCTTCGCCCCGACCCTGCTGCGGGCGGCGCTGGAGGCGAGCGTCGGTCCCGAGGTGATGCTGGAGCTCTCGGAGCCTGACCGTCCGGTGATCGTGCGGTCGGCCGACCAGGGGACGTTCACCACGCTGGTCATGCCGTACCGGCTCGACCCCCACGGGTGAGCACCCGCAGCCTCGGGGAGCCGCGCACCGCCGCCCTCCCCCGGTCCTTCCTGCTCTGGCTCGGCGCGGCGACGCTGTCGACCTGGGGCGACAGCGTCATGTACTTCGCCCTGGGCTGGGCCGCCACCGGGATCGGGCCGCAATGGGGCGGCGTCGTCCTGACGACCGTCCTGCTGCCGCGGACCGTGCTGCTGCTGGACGCCTTCTCCCTGCCGGCGACCGGCAGCTTCCCCAGGCTGTTCGTCGACGACGCCGACCTGCCGAGAGCCCTGGCCCTCACGTCGTCCGCCGGCCGGCTGGTCAGGCTCGGTGCCGGCCCGGCAGGCGGCCTGCTCGTCGCGCTGGCGGGGCTGTCCGGGGCGGCCGTGGTTGACGCCGCCTCCTTCGCGGTGGTCCTGGGCGTGCTGGTGGTCATCCGTCCGCGCCACGAGGCGCCGCCGTCCGCCGCCGCCGGACCGCTGTGGCACCAGGTGGCCGACGGCCTGCGGCTGGTCCGGGGGTCACCGACCCTGCGCACCGCGCTGGGCTCCGTCTCCCTGGTGGCGACCTTCCTGCTGCCGGTGGCCTCGCTGTGCATCCCGCTCCTCGCCCGCGCGCACGCCTGGTCGGCGGTGACCAGTGGCGTGCTGGGCGCCGCCACCGTCGCCGGCGCCCTGTCCGTCACGCTGCTCGTGGCGCGTCGAGGAGCATCCGGGCCGCCGATGCTCGTGGCGGGCTCGGGGCTGCTCGTCGCGGGCACCGGGACGCTGGCCGTGGCCTGGTCGCCCTGGGCTGGCGTGGCCGTGACCGGTGCCCTGGTCCAGGGCGTGGGGACCGCGCTGTTCACCTCGCGGGTGGGGCCCATCCTGCTCGGCAGCGCGCCGCGCACGCACCTGGCCCGGGTGCAGTCACTGCTGGTGCTGGTCCAGGCCGCGCCGTTGGTGGTCGCGATGCCGCTGCTCGGGTCCCTGGCCGCGTGGGCGGGGGCCGGCGCAGCCACGACGACCTGCGCGGTGGGCACGGCCACAGCCGGGGTGGTGCTGCTGCGCCAGCGGCGGCCGGCGAGCTGAGCCTCAGTGCCCGTGCGGGTCCGCCCAGGCGTGCTTGGTGACGATGTAGACCCGGCCGTCGGCAAGCTCCAGCGCCACCGCGCGCAGCCAGGGCCTGGGCTGCGGCCAGTGGCCGGCCGCCCTGAGCTCGCGCTCGAGCGTGGCCTCGATCTCGAGCATGGGGTGGTTGAGCTCGGCTGCGGCAACCTTGTTGATCACCGACTGGATCTCCAGCTGCGCCCGGTCGTGGACCTCCTGGTCGACCTCCATGACTCCCTCCTCGGGACGGGGAGGCGCGCGTGACGGCGCCTCTGTGGGACCACCGTGCACCCGATCCCCTGTGACGGCAACGGCGTCAGGTCCCGGCACCCGTGGGCTCGACGGGTGCGGAGCCGGAGGTCGCTGTGTCCGCGGGAGTGGGCGAAGCGGAGCCTGTCGGCCCGTCGGCGGGGGCCGGCGTGCCCGGCGCCGTGGGCGTGTCCGTGGGCGTGTCCGTCGGGCACGGGACCGAGCCGGGATCCGTGACCGCGGGCGACGCGGTGTCCGCATCGGGGACCGTGGTGGGCGTGGCTGCCGGAGTGGTCGTCTGGCTCCCGGTCGGCAGGGGCGCCGGAGCCGACGTGTCGCCCGGGTCGGTCGCGTCGCCGGACGGGGTCGGCCGGCAGGTCGACGGGTCACCCGGCCCGGGGGTCGGTGTGCCAGTGGGCGTTCCACCACCCGGGTCACCTGTGGGGCTCCCGGTCGGCGTCCCCTCGGAGGCGCCGGTCGGACTGCCGGTCGGGGAACCCCCGGGGATGGGCGACGGCCGGGTGCCGGACGAGGATTGTTGCTGCGTCGAGGAGGGCCCTGTCGCCTGGACGGGTGCGGCGGCGCTGGAGGGGGACAGTGGCGCGGGTTGCGCCAGCACCGACACCCCGTGCTCGCCGAAGGTGCGCATCCACCCGAGCACGGTCGTCAGGTAGTCCACCGAGTGGTTGTAGGCGAGGACCGCGTCACGCAGGTCCGCGGTACGGGCGAGGTCACGACCGTGGCTGCACAGGTATGCCGCCGCAGACGCCGCCGCGTCGTCCACGTCCTGCGGGTCAGCGCGACCGTCGCCGTCGGCGTCCACACCGGCGGACAGCCAGGTGCCCGGGATGAACTGCATGGGCCCGACGGCGCGGTCCCAGATCGGGTCGGCGTCCCAGCGGCCGCCGTCCGTGTCGCGAACCGCGGCGAAGGCGGCACCGTCGAGCGCCGGCCCGACCACGGCGGGGCGGACCCGGCCGTCGGCGTCGATCGCGCGGCCGGCGAGGGACCCCGACTCGACCTGGCCCACCGCCTCGAGCAGCGTCACCGGCAGGTGGCATCCGGGTGGCGCCGTCGCCACGGCCCGTCGGTACGCCACCAGGAGCCGGGCGGGCAGCGCTGGTCCCCCATCGGGCGCCGACCACGACGCGGGCTGCGCCAGGAGAGCGGCCCGGCGGGTCGGGGGCGGAGCCGCCGACCCGCCGGGCAACCCGCCCGCGGGCAGCCCGGTGCCCCCGGTGGCGCCTGGGCCTGCCGACCCGTCCCGCGCCGCCGCGGCGGGAGCGCCTGCCCGCGGCGTCGGCGACGACGCCGGCAGTCCCAGCACCACCTCACGGTCGGTGCCGGCGCCCAGCACCAGCACCGTCGTTGCCCAGAGCACGAGCCGCCCGCCCCCGGCCCACCATCGCCGCATCGGCTCAGCGTCCCGTTGCGGTCGACGCGCCGGACGGGTCGGGCAGCGCACCGACGAGCTCGGCGGCTCCGGTCGGCGGCGTCCGGCCGGGCGCCGCCGCCGGTGGGCGGGACGGCCGTGCCGGCCTGCGGGCCGGCGCCCGACGCCACCACACGACCAACCACGCCAGCAGCACCAGGGCGGCGACGCCGGCCGCGGCGCCCACCAGCACCGGTCCCAGGGGCGCGGTGGACAGGGTTGCCGGGCGAGTGGGGAGTGGGACCCGCCCGACAGTCCAGGGGAAGGTGACGGTCGTCGCGGGCAGGCCGGCGCGGCGCACGGTCACCTGAAGGCGCGTCCGTCCCGGATCGCGCAGGTCCAGCGGGGCCGACCACCGTCCGCCACCGACCGGCTGGGCAGCCACGGGCACAGGCCGCTGCCCGGTGGGTCCGACCAGGCTCACCTCGACCGAGCGCACCGGCCCCGGGGAGGGTCGCCGGGTGTCGAAGACGTCGACGAGCGCCACGGCCGGGCCGGGCCGGTTGGGTCGCACCGACAGCGCCTCCTGCAGGTCACCGACCTGCTGGTCCACGGCGACCGACAACGGCTGGGCCGGAGGGCGCACCAGCTGGGGCTCCAGGGCCGGCTGCCCGCTCGTGAGCACGGCCGTCAGCGCCAGGACCGTCAGGGCCACGCCTGCCTCGACGACCACCGTGGCCACCGGCACAGGACGGCCCGGCCGGCGACGGTGCACCCGCAGGCTGTTGGCCAGGGCGAGCGCCCCGGCCAGCCCGGCGGCCAGGACCTTGAGCAGCAGGGTGCGGCCGTAGACGGTGAGGACCAGGGCGTCGACCGAGCCGACCACCTGGCTGCTCAGGTACAGCCCGGTCACGGCCACCACGCTCACGCACACGGCGGCCGGGACCCCGAAGGCACGCAGCGTGGCCCGGACGTCCTCTCCCGCGAGCCGGCGCGCCCGGCGTCCGCGGACGACCACGACGGACAGGACCACCAGGGCCCCGGCCCACGTCAGGCCGCCGGCCAGGTGGGCGGCTGTGGCGGCCACCCGGGTCGGGCTCACCGCCGCCCCGGCGCCGGCGTGCCCCAGCATCGCGGTCCCGACGCAGGCGAGGCCCGTCCCGGCCGCCAGCAGACCTCGGGAGGTGGTCTGCGACGGCCGGGACCGGCCAGTCCATGTGGCCCCCACCAGCAGGAGCAGCCCGACACCGCGGACCGCCCAGCGGAGGCCGTAGCCGCCGGCGAGCAGGCCGTCGAGCCGCAGCCCGGTCGGGGCGAGCTGGTCGACCAGCAGGGCCGCCGAGGCCAGCGACGCGCCGATGGCGCCCCACCCGGCATATCGGTGACAGACGGCCGCGGCCCATGGGCCGGCGGCCGCCCGGGACCGTCCGATGACCCAGCGGGCCAGCCGCCCGCCCAGGCACAGGGCCAGCCCGAGCAGGACAGCCCAGCGCAGCGCGGCCTCCTCTGGACGCGGCGCCGGCTCGGAGAAGGCGGTGGCGACCACCGCCTCCTGGACGCCGAAGACCAGGTCACCGCCCGTGCGGTGCAGGTCGTCGCTGGACAGGGTCTCCCAGGAGATGCGGTAGGTGCCGCGCTCCAGCGGCGGCAGCGCGGCCGCAACCTGCACCGGTTCCTCGGTGTCACCGGCACCCGCGGGGCTGTCGCCCTCGCCGCCGGCGACAAGCCGCAGCCCCGTCAGCGCGACCGGCGCCTCGCTGCCCCGGGACAGCTCGATGCGGGTGGAGGCCAGCTCGACGTGCTCGCTGAACTCCAGCGTGAGCTGGCGGGGCGCCGACGGAAGGACCTGCCCGTCACCGGGGTTGCTCGCGGTCAGGAAGGCGTGTGCCTGTGCCGCCCCCGAGGGCAGCACCAGCCCGGCCGTCACCGCGAGCAGGGCAGCCGCCGCCAGCCGGAGCCGCACGCGGGTCCGGCGCCCGGTCGCGATCACAGCACCGGGACGTGCCGCAGGTGCAGCGCGCCGTCGTCGATGGTCGCGAGCTCGCCGGGCTGCAGTGCGCCGGCGGTGTTCTCGAAGACCAGGTAGTAGGTCTGCCCCGGGCGCAGCGTGTGCCCCTGCTTCATCAGCGACACGCGGTGGGTGCTGCCCTGGCGGGCCTCGCTGCGCAGTGTGGGCGGGTGGGCGACGTCCGACTGGAAGCGGGAGGCCTTCTCCGCATCCAGCACGACGTAGCTGAGCGTGATCAGGCCGCCGTCGCCGACCACGGCGATCCGCGAGAAGCGGACCCCGAGCGCCTGCTCCATGGCCGCGCTCTGCGGCACGCGCATCCGGCTGGCCTCGGCCCGGTCGCCGAGCAGGTTGCCGGCCACCATCGCCGCGAGGACGAGGACCACGGCGACGACGAGCGCGCGGACTGCGATGGTGACGTCACGGCGGGCCGCCAGGGTCTGCGAGGTCATGGGACTCCCCTTTCGTCACCGGGGCCCGTCTCCGGGCCCCGGTGACCTCATCGGTCAGGGCAGGGTGTTGCGGGTCGAGACGAAGCCGTCGAAGAAGGCGGTGCCCGCCATCGTCGAGCGGTTCGTCGAGGTG
Source organism: Oryzihumus sp. (assembly GCA_035699865.1). Classification (GTDB taxonomy): domain Bacteria; phylum Actinomycetota; class Actinomycetes; order Actinomycetales; family Dermatophilaceae; genus Oryzihumus. The sequence goes on from DASSPC010000157.1 coordinate 8,742, forward strand.
ACGCCCTGGCCGACCCCGAGCAGGACGGTGTCGACGCGCAGACCACTGGTGTTGCCGGTGAGCGTGGTCTGCGCCGCGCCGTCCACCCGCAGGGTGAGCGCGCCCCGCGAGGCGCCGGTGGCCGGGCCGCTGAGCCAGTCGACCTGCAGGGTGTGGGCGCCGGCCGGGAGGGTGACCCAGGCGCCGGTGACGGCGACCTGCCCGGTCCGGGCCATCACCACGCGGATCTGCGCGGTGCCGCCGGTGCGGTGGAACTGCAGGGCGAACGTCTCCCCGCCGGCCGCCGCGCGGGCCTGCAGCAGCGTCAGCGTCGTCGACGCCGTCGTGCCGGAGGTCAGCGTGTTGGCGTTGAAGGAGAACCGTGCGTGGTAGCCGGTCTCCGCGTCCGGGGTGGTGTCCGTGACCGTGGAGAGCCGGTTGGCCGACCCGCCGGGCAGGGTCACCTGCAGGCCGCGGTTGCTCCCGCCTACCGGTATGCCGGCCGCGGGGGTCACCGAGACCCCACCGGCGGAGGAGGACCAGGCCGAGAGCGTCCCGGAGTCGAAGCTGTCCGAGAAGATGGCGTTCGGCCTGACCACGGTGACCGTCGTGCTCACCGCGTTGCTCCAGTTGCCGGCCAGGTCCTGCACCCGCAGGTTGAAGCGCTGCGCGCCCTGCGGGATGCCGGTCAGCGGCACGGTCACCACGATCTGGCCGGCCACCAGGCTCACCGGGAGCCGCGTGGCCTTGCCGGCCCCGGGGTCGGTGCTGCCGAGCCAGAACTCCGCCGCGGCGAACGAGGTCTCGTCGACCCCGGCGGTCAGGGTGACCGAGGCTGCGCCGTTGGTCGGGTTGGGCGAGGCGACGAGGCCGGACAGCACCGGCGCCTTCCTGTCGACCGTGAGGGTCGCGACGTAGAGCGGGCCCCAGTTGCCGGCGGCGTCCTGGCCACGGACGGCCACCCGGTGCTCGCCGTCGGACAGGGCCCGGACCTGCGAGAGCGGGATCAGGCCGTAGACGTCCTCGGTGCTCGAGTCCATCCGGCCGTCGGTGGCGACGAGCTGCAGCCCGGTGCCACCGGCCGGGGTGGCCGTCGTCGGGTCGAGGAACGCCTCGGCGTCCTTGAGCGGGCTCTGCACCGCGCCCTGGGCGTCGCGGTCGGTGATCCGCGCCGAGACCACGAGGTAGCCGGGGTTGGCGGGGTCGCTGACGACCCCGTTGCTGGGGTTCGGGCCGACGCTGGCCGCCTCGACGCCCGGGCCGGTCAGGTCGACCGTGAACGGGACGTCCAGGGTCGGGCCCCACAGGCCGAGGCTGTCCTTGCTGTGCACCAGCAGGTGGTGCACGCCCTCGCCCATGGCCGCGACGTCGGCCGCGGGGACCGTGACGTCCTCGGAGACGACGGTCGCGCTGCGGTTGAGCGTCATCGCGTGGCCGGCGCCGTCGGCGCCGGCGGTGTCGACGAAGTACTCCGCCGCCGTGATCTTCCCGCCCGCGTCGGAGTCGTCACCTGTCGCGTTGAGGTCCACGCCGTCGGTGGCGTTGCTCGGGTTCGGCGACGCCGAGCCGTTGGTCGTCTGCGGGCCGGTCTTGGGCAGGTTGAGGACGGCCGAGCCCACCACGCCCCAGTTGCCGTTGGCGTCCTGCGCCCGGACGTAGACGACGTGCCTGCCGGCGTCGAGGCAGCTCAGCGCGACCGGTGTCGGCGTCGCCGTGCAGTCGGCCGTCGCCGGGATCGTGCCCTGGGCACCGGTGACCGTCACCGTGCCGAACGTGCCGGTCATCGGGCTGCCGAAGCCCACGCCGGTCGTCACGGCGTCGTCGACGACGAACTCCGCCTGCTGGACGGCCGCGCCGCCGGTGGTCGCGTCGCTGAGGTCCGCCGACACGGTGACCGGCGCCAGCCCGTCGGAGGGGTTGGGGCTCAGCGACACGTGCGAGGAGACCGGGCCGACGCTGTCGCCGGAGTCCGCCGGGGCGGCCGTGTCGAGGAACGTCAGCATCCCGCCGAACGCCAGCTGCGTCGGGTCGGCGGTGGTCTGGCCGTTGTTGTCCAGGTGCCCACCGGCCTCGAAGAGCGCGATCTTCGACTCGGGCCCGGTCGGCATGGTGACGATGCTGTCCATCGTCGAGCCCGGCTCGACCGCCTCGGTCACGGCCGGCTCGGCGTAGGCCAGCGGGTGCCCGTCCTGGGCGACCAGGGTCTGGTCCTGGCCGAGCAGGCTCATCGAGTGGGTCTGGCTGCCGACGTTGACGTAGCGCAGCAGGACCCGGTGCCCCTGGTCGGTGCTGACCGGGTCGGTCGACGGGAACGGCTTGCCGTTGATCAGCCGGTACTTCGGCGCGAAGTCGCGCATGTCGAACGTCGCCGGCGCCGCGTTCAGGGCCGGGTCGACCTCACTGAGCACCACGACGGCGTCGTCGTCGTAGCTCGTGCCGGACGAGCCGTAGGCGGTGCCGTCGGGGGCGAGCACCACGAGGGCCCCGGCCAGGCCCATCGCGACCTGGCGGGTGCCGTCGGCGGTGTGCCCGGCCTCGTACAGGTAGGTGCCGGGCCGGCCCGCGGTGAACGTGTAGGTCGACGTGCCACCGGCCGCTGTGCCGGACACCTCGGCCGTGGCCGACAGCCCCGAGGAGAACGCGGCGGCCGGCTGACCCGGGAAGGCCAGGGAGGTCGCCTCGTCGAGCTGGTTGTGCAGGGTGACGGTGACCTGGTCGCCCTGGTGGACCACCAGCAGCGGGCCGGGGGCGGTGGCCGACCCGGCCGCACCGGTGCTCGAGTAGCCCCAGATCGGCACGGTGCGGCCGAGCAGCGAGGTGGTGCCGGCCATCGCCCACAGGTCGCAGGAGACCGTGCCCGAGCCGGTGCAGCCCTGCCCGGAGAGCTTGCCTGCTGCTGCGGCGGGCACGGCCGTCGTGGCCCGGGCCGGGAGGCTCCTGGCCGCAGCCCTGGCCGGGGCGGCCACGGCTGGTCCCTCGGCGGCCGGTGCGACCGCACCGGCCGCGTCGGCCCGGGAGGCGACCACGGGTATGCCGAGCAGGCCCACCGCGGCGAGCGCCGCGATACGTCGTGCCCACCGGGGCGTGCGCGCCCGGTGACGGGGGGTGTTACGGGTCATCGCCCTCACCTCAGTTCGCCGGGCAGCCGTTGGGAGGGTCGATGCGGAAGACCGTCATCATTCCCCCGAAGGTCGCCCCGTAGTTGGTGGCCTGCTGCAGCGCGTGGCTGTGCGCGACGTGGTAGTACTCGCCGCACTCGTTGTTGGACGTGATGTTGGCCGGGAGCGGGTTCTTCACGCCGAGGTACGGGCTCTCGCTGAACCACGTGTCCGAGCCGACGAGCAGCTGGTCGGTGATCGCCGGCACCTGGGTCGGGATCGGGTTCGTCGTGGGGTTCCAGTGCTCGACGTCGCGCCAGTCCATCAGCGCGTCAACGCTCTGCCCGGGCTCCACGTCGAGGTCGTACTTGAGGTACGACAGGTCCTGCCCGGCCGGGCCCTGCAGGGCGTGCCCGTCCTTGTTGACCACCCGCTCGTCGCTGCCGTGCGGGTGGAACGGGTAGTTCACCGAGCCGGCGTTGAGGTAGCGGATGACCGCAGGCAGCGGGTTCGTCACCGCGTCGTACGGCTGGATGTGGACCAGCGCGCCGTAGGGCTGGTTCGGCAGCCACGAGGCGTGGTTCGGCGCCAGGGTGTCGGGCATGCTGCGCCCGTTGATCATGTAGTAGCGGGCCCGGTAGCTGCTCATGTCGTAGGGCTGCCGCCGCTCGACCGCCAGGTGCAGGTCGGGGTCGACCTCCGAGAGCAGGAAGACGTACTCGTGCGCGGGGTTGAACCTCGAGTCGGCCCGGCCGTTGACCTGGTCGGGGTGGCCGGCCGGGCGCACGACGAGCGCGCCGTACAGCCCCATCTGGACCTGCTTGTCGACGTCGGTGCCGCTCTCGTAGAGGTACGTGCCGGGGCTGCCGGCGGTGAACGTGTAGGTCACCGAGCCGTCGTTCGCGGCGGCGGGCTGGACCAGGGAGGTCAGCGACCCGCCGGAGTCCAGCTGCGGCTGGGCGGGGTTGCCGTTGGCCTTCACGCCCTTCTGGCCGGGGAAGACGATCGAGGTGGCCTCCGGCAGGGTGTTGTGCAGCACCACGGTGACCGGCTGCCCCTCGGTGACGCACAGGGTCGGGCCGGGCAGCTGGAAGTGCCCCCGGCTGTCGGCGTAGCTCCACATGTAGAGCGAGTTGCCGTCGGGGGTCGAGACGTAGCCGTCACCGGCGGTGAGCGAGAACGTCTGCTGGGTGTCGGTGAGGCACTGCAGGCCCTCGGAGGTGGCTGCCTGGGCCGACCGCTGGCTGGTCACCAGGGCGGTGACCGCGAGCGCGCCGACCAAGGCCGCGGCACCGGCCCGGCGCCGCACGGTGCGGGTGATGGGATGCATCGGGTCTCCTCTGCCGGTCACGCGTTCGGGGCGGTCTGCGGGCCCAGGGTTCCGGCAGGGGAGACGACGATCTTCGTCATCATCCCGCCGTAGCCGGGGCCGCCGCCGTTGTCGAGGTAGGAGTACTTGCGGTCGTAGAGCAGGTACTCCCCCGGAGCCGGCGCCACGAAGATCACGTCGCGGCTCTCCCCCGGGCCCACGTCGACCGTGTTGGTGGTCAGGTAGTTGGGCGTGCCGTCGCGCCCCTTGAGCAGGCTCGCGTCCTTGGCGACGACCTGCAGGTCGATGTTGTCCACGGTCATCGCGTGGTTCTGGTAGCCGAGACTGGACAGGCGCAGCAGCACCCGCTCCCCGGCGTTGCACCGGATCAGCGACGAGATCGGTTGGTACTGAAGGCGTCCCGCAGCCGCGGAGTTCGGGTTGCCGTTCGCCGCGGTGGTGTCGGGCCAGGCACGCCCGTTGAGCAGCCAGAAGCTGGGGTCGAAGTCGGTCCAGTCGCTGACCTGGATGTGCGCGTCGCGGTAGTGGGCGGCCGACCACAGCTCGGTGATCATGAACGCGAACTCGCGGTCGTAGCGGGTCGAGCCGTCCCCGTCGTTGTAGGCGTACTTCGAGCCCACCGGGTCGCCGGCCACCGGCTGGCGGTTCTGCTGGGGGCGCACGAAGACCATGCCGGTCATGCCCATCTGCACGTGCTCCACGTCCTCGAAGTGGCAGTGGTACATGTACGTCCCGGCGTCGTGCGGCCGGTAGAAGTAGGACAGGTCGCGGCCGATCGGCACGGCCAGGGACAGCTCGGGGACGCCGTCGAACAGCGGGATCGCGTTGACGAAGCCGTGCCAGTGCAGCGTGTGGCCGTCGAAGAGGTCGGGCCGCTGCTGCAGGCCGAGGTTGGTCAGGGTGAGCGTCACCTCGTCGCCCTCGTCGAAGGACATCATCGGCGCGCTGATCTGCGCCTTGCCGCGCTGCGCCGCGACCTGCGTGGCGCTCATCCCGGTCACGTCCCGGAAGCCGAACACGTAGGTGTTGAACGGGCTCGGCGCCAGGGCGTCGGGGAAGAACGGCGGGTCGGCCGGTGCGTTGGGCGGCATGGACACCCAGCCGTCGGTGCCGACCAGGTGCACCGTCCTCTGCGGCGCGGCGGCTGCCGCCGGGCGGGTGGCTGCGCGGGCGACCGGGCTGTTGAGCAGCCGGGCGCCGATCAGGGTGGCGCCGGCGATCCCGCCGGTTCCAGCCAGGAACAGGCGGCGGGACAGCGCCCGGGGCGATGCGTTCTCGGTCATCTCAGCTCCACATGAGGTGGGGGTGGCTTGGGCTCCGGCCGGTCCGTCGAGCGGGGCGGACCGGCCGGAGGGTCTGTCAGGGGGTCAGCTGGTCCGATCCGGCGTCGTACCGGCTCCCGGTGCCGGGCCGGGGGTCGCCGTCGATGTCCCTCGGCGGCGAGGAGACCGTGTAGCTGAACCCGGTTGTCCCGCCCCACTGGACGACGGTGCTGGCGGCACCGCGTCCCCAGGCCGGGGACGAGGTCCCGGCGAGGTGGTAGTCGCCCATCAGCGTCGGCGGGAGGATCTCGGCGACGATGACCGCCTGGCGGAAGGCCGGGTAGGTCCTCGAGGCGAGGATGTTCACCGTCACGTCGAACGGGTCCTTCAGGCCGGGCGCCGAGGTGACGGTGGTGTTGGTCCCGCCATCGGTGCCGGTGGTGGACTCGATGACCGAGCTCACCGGGCTCAGCGAGCCGGCCGTGTCGACCACGCCCATGTCCCACGGGTTGACGCCACCGCTGGTGCCGTCCGGCAGGGTGCCGCCGATCCCGTAGACCCAGCCGCCGGTGAACGTGCCGGCCCGGTTGTCGGAGAACACGTCGTCCAGGAGCGTGGGCTTGCTGAACGTGGTGGCCTGGAGGGTCGTCGAGCCGGGGAACAGCGTGGTGTTGCGCAGACGGGCCTGCAGCGGGTCGCTGTTGGCCGCGGTGGACAGCCCGGCCGGGGCCGGCTGGCCGTCGCTGGTCACCGCGGTCGCGGTGGTCAGGTTGCGGGTGATGGTGTTGTTCACGACGTTGACGAACACGGCGTCGTCGAGCGCGATGCCGCCACCCTCGTGGGCCGACACGTTGTTCGCGATCGTGTTGTTGGTGATCGAGATCGTCTCGGGGTTGTTCCGCGAGATGTGCGACCCGCTCGTCTGCAGGAGCCGGATGCCACCGCCGTCGTCGTTGGCCAGGTTGGCCTGGACCACGTTGGCGTCGATGGTGACCGGCCCGCTGCCCGCGGAGAGCTGCGTCGGGTTGGCCGGCAGCTCCCCGGCGACCATCACCGCGCCGCCCTCGTCGTAGGAGGCGTTGAACCAGATGCGGTTGCGGGCGATGGTGCCGCCGGTGCTCCCGCCCGGGTTGGCGTTGTAGCCGAACGCCGAGAGCGCGCCGCCGTACTCCGCGGAGAAGTTGCCGCAGAGGGCGTTGTCGGTGACCTGGTAGCCGTCGCTGCCGGTGAACAGGCCGATGCCGCCGGCGAGGTTGGTCCCGCCGTTGTCGCGGATCTGGTTGTGCGCCACCGTCAGGTCGTAGTTGCGGTTGTCACCGACGTACGGCGTGCCGACGCGGATGGCTCCGCCGTAGGAGCCGCCGTTGCCGCGGATCACGTTGTCGGAGACCTGCATCGACCGCACGTTGTTGTGCAGGTAGATGCCGCCACCCTGGGTGACCAGCGCCCCGGCCGCGCCGTACGGCGTCTTCACGCCGCCGGTGATCTCGTTGACGTTGCCGGCGAAGTCGACCTGGGCGCCACCGGTGATGGTGAAGCCGTCCAGGCTGACGTTGCCGTAGCCGCCGGACGGACCGCTGGGGTCGTCCAGCACCGTGACCACCGCGGCGTCCGGGACAGCGGGGTTGCCGGAGTAGCGCAGGCTGCCGAGCAGGGTGACCCATGCGGTGCCGCTCGGGTTGTCCGGGTTGAAACCGGACCCGTCGAGGATCGACCCCGGGACGTAGGTCTTGTCGGGCAGGAACCCGCCGGGGCCGACGCCCTGGATGCGCACCCGGTGGTGCACGATCAGGTTCTCGGTGTACTCACCCTGCGGGTTCGCCGAGCTCTGGGCGTTCGGCCAGACGACCACCATCCAGTACGGCTGCGCCGAGGTGGGCCGTGCCGCCTCCAGCGCCGCCTGCACGGTGGAGAACTGCCTGCCCGGACCGACCTCGGCCAGCCGCGGGTTGCTCGCCGCCCGGCCCAGGGTCGACGTGGTGTTCGCCCCGAGCACCTGAAGAGTCAGGCCGTTCCAGCTGCTCAGCCCCGCGGCGTTGGTGATGTCGATGCGGGTGGCGCCGGCCGCGGTCGTCGACGGGACGGCGAAGACGATCCTCGTGTCGCTCCACGAGGAGGTCGACACCGTGGTCCCGCCCAGCTTGAGCGTCCCGCTGCTGCCGAAGCCCGTGCCCGTGACCGTGACGACCCGGTTGTCGCCGGGCGTGCCCTGGCGGACGTAGGGCCGGTCGACCGCGAACAGCTGCGGCGTCGTCCCCCCGAGGTCGCACCGGGTGTCGTTGGCCGTGGTGGTGTCGGGAGCCAGCACGGTCGCCGCCACCTGCGTCGGCGCCTCGTCGGTGACCGTGTAGAGCCCCGGCCACGCCTGGAAGTTGGTGGCGATGGTCCGGAACCGGGAGTTGTAGTCCGGGTTCAACGCACCGGGCTGACCGGGGTCGTTGCCCACGAACCGGTACATGTTCGGGCAGGGCCCGGCCGGCACGGGGCAGTTGTACGTCGAGGTCGACGGCTCCAGCGCCTCGTAGAGGCCGTTGAAGTCGGTGTGGACGGTGTCCACCAGGCGACCCGACCAGTCGTAGAGCCCGACCGGGACGAACGGAAGGCCTTGCGCCTCACCGTAGTTGACGCTGCGCTTGTCGAGCGTGAGCCCGAGGTCGTTGAGCGTCAGGCCCCAGAAGTGCGTCGGGATCGGCACGTCGGTGAACAGGTTGAAGTTCGGCGCCGTGGCCTGACCGGAGCGCACCGTGACGAGCTTGTCGGTGCACAGCGGCCGGTCGTACCCCTCGAACGGGCTGCCGCCGCCGTCGGCGAAGTCCTGGTTGGTGACGTGCACCGTGTGCAGCGGCCCGGCGCAGGGCGAGATGATGCCCGCCTGCTGCGACGGCGGCTGCGACGGCTGCTTGGGCGACTTCTCCGGCGGCCCGGCCGGGTCGGAGGCCGCGGCCGGGGTGGCCGGCGGGTAGTTCTCCTGCGGCAGGTAGCTGTCGCCGGAGAAGACGTTGACGTCCTCCTCCTTGGTGACCTGGTACATCGGCTTGCCGTCCACCGGGTCCTTGGGGATGTCGACGGAGACGATGTAGTCGATCGGGGGCAGGTCCTCCTCGTCGTAGCCCGCGTCGTGCAGGTTCGCGTACAGGGCCAGCTGGTGGTCCGGCGCCGGGTTCCTCGGGTCGCCGGGCGCGTAGAGGTTGATGGCCGAGGTCGAGAAGCCGTAGTTGCCGTTGACGGTCTGGCCGGCGTTGCCGGGCGTCGCATCACTCGGCCCGGCGGCCACGCCCATCATCGGCGCCTCGACGCAGAGCCGGTTCGCGGTGGCGCCGAAGTCGGGCAGGGCCTGCTGGTCGGTCAGCGGCTGCCCGTTGTACATCCGGGCGGTGCAGCCGCGCGGGGCGGCCCACTCCTCGGAGGTGTAGGACGACTGGACCTCCGGACCCTTGACCATCTCGCCGCGCTGCGGGTCGGGGTTCTCCATCACCTCGCCCGGGTGCGCGGGGTCCGGCACGGTCAGCGGCACGATGGCGTAGCCCTGCCGGCAGGCGTTGGCGACCTCCTCCGGCGTCGTGGCCGAGCAGGGGGTGGGGACGTACAGGTGGACCGGGACACCCGGGATACCGGGCTGGTAGCCCTCTGACACCGCGTCGGCCGGGTCGAGCTCGTTGCGGGTCGTGTCATAGCTGACCGTGCCCACGATGCCGCCGTTGGCGCCGTTGTCGTAGGGCTGCACGCCCCAGTCGATCTCGCCCTTGAGGCCGATGATCGGCAGGAAGTCGAGGTCCACCAGGCTGCCGAGCTGGGTGGTCGGCTTGGGGTCGTTCTCGGCCTGGTAGGTCACGCCGGTCGTCTTGTACCGGGTGTTGAACGCCTCGAGCACGAGCCACTTGCCCAGCGGGTAGGCCTCACGGATGTCGTAGGCACCGTTGGAGTCCGTGGTCGCCGTGTTGGTCGCCTGGTCCATCAGCGAGTTGTCGCGCTCGCGGACGGTCAGGGCGAACTGCGGCACCGCCTTCTCACCGGTGTCCCACTTGCCGTTGCCGTTGGCGTCGACGAACACCCGCCCGTGCAGGTGGGTGAACCAGCCGACGACCATCTTGTTGCCGACGTTGGTGACGCCTCCGTCGTGGACCTCCACGTTGAAGCTCCACAGGATGTAGTCCTGGTCGTCGTCCCAGATGGAGAGCTGGTAGGTGCCGTCCGGCAGGTTCTTGATGTCGAAGCTGCCGTCGGCGTTGCCGCGGCCGACGTAGACCTGCGCGTCGCCGGCGTCGAGGTCGGACAGGGCGATCCACGGGCTGGCGAGCGGCCCCTCGACCTTGGCCCCGGCAAAGCCGGTCTCCGGCACGGTCTGCCCGTTCTGGCCGCCGATGTAGGGCAGGCCGGAGACGGCGACGCCCTTGATCTCCCCGGTGGGCACCGGGCCGCGACGCGGGAGCGAGACGGCCTGGGTGCGCACGAAGCCGAACTGCACCGATGGCACCAGCTCGGCGCCCTTGGTCTGCTCGGTGTCGTACCCGGTCTCGCCCTCCTGCTGCCAGATGTCGTGGTCGTGGCCGCCCTCGAGGGTGGTGGTCTGGACCCACGTCCAGGTCTGGCCGGCGGCGGGCACCGGCGGGGTGACGGTCGCGGCATACCGGTTGGGGCCGAGGTTCGGGATGACGATCTGGCCGTTGCGGTCGCTGGTGCAGCGACCCGTCGAACGGGTGGTGTCGATGATCGGGTGGTTGTCCGCGTCGAAGAGCATCGGGCCGGTGCCGTTGCGGTTGGCGTGCTGGTAGACCGTGCACAGCGCGTTGCCGTAGTAGTCGGTGCTCACCGTGCCGAACACGTCGGTGAGGTGAGCGGTGAAACCGGACAGCCCCTGCTCGGCGTCGACCTCGTAGGTCGCGTCGACGGGGGCGTTGTCGTTGAACACCGTCAGCCGCAGCGTCGTCAGCGGCAGCGGGGTCGGGTTCATCCCGACCTTCACCGGCGTGGTCTCGCCGGGGGTGACGGTGAAGTGCTGGCCGTCGATCTTGAAGCCGTCGGCGGTGACCGAGATGAGGTACTTGCCCGCGGGGAGGCCGTCCAGGGCCTTGCTGCCACTGAGGTCGGACTCATCGCCCTGGGCCACGATCGGCGCGAACCCGGACGTCGGCCGGGTCGAGGGCCACAGGCAGGTGTCGGCGTAGTCCGGGTTGGAGCTGCCGCCCGTCGCACGCGAGGGCAGGCACCTGTCGGTGCCCGGGTTGGCCGCCGTCCCGGGGTCCCCGGTGTCGTCGACGTTGATGATCCACTTGTATGCCGTGACGGGGTCGCCCTGGTGCACGAACCCGGGGCCGGTGTTGACCGACCTGGCGCTCGTCACGCTGAGGGTGATGCTGCCCGGCCCGCTCGTCGCGGCACTCGCCCGGGACGGCGCGAGAGTCATGGTCGCCGGCAGCAGGACCGCCACCAGGCTGAGTCCGAGCAGACCGCGGGCGAACCGCCCACGTGTTGTTGGGGTCTTCACGTGCCCCCACCTCTTTCCTCACCGCACGGCGTCCGACGGACGCAGGTCTGGAGCCGAGGGTGCGGCGGGACGGGGCGGCCCGGCGGCAATGTGGCAGCACTCTCACCGCAGCGTCATGGCGGCGTCAGCGCGCCGTGCGGAACCTGTCCCGCGGCCGTCACGGGTGGTCACCGCCCGGTCATCCGGCCGTCACCGAACGGGCGTCACCCGCCGGCACCTCCCCCAGATGACGGAGGGATATGACTAGGGGCCTTAGTCCCCTCGGGTCAGATTGGCGTACGGGCCTTTCCTCGTGGCTACGCCAGGTCGCATAGTGCGCTCGGGGAGGTGAGGGCCGATGAGCACGGTCATGGTCGTCGACGACGAGGAGCGCATCCGTTCGCTGCTGTCACGCTCACTGTCGACGGAGGGGCACTCGGTCGTGTCCGCGGCCGATGGCCAGGGGGCCATGGAGCACCTGTCCCGGGGTGGGGTCGACCTCGTGCTGCTCGACCTGGTCATGCCGGGCAGCGGCGGCATGGGCGTGCTCGCCACGATGCAGGACCGCGGCGACACCACGCCGGTGATCGTGCTCTCCGCCGTGAGCGAGGTCGGCGCCCGCGTGCAGGCGCTCGACCGGGGTGCCGTGGACTTCGTGGGCAAGCCGTTCCACACCGCCGAGCTCATCGCCCGCGTGCGCCGCCACCTCACCTCGCGTCCGGCGCCCCAGCGGGAGCACCGGTTCCTCGAGGCCGGGGGCATCCGGCTGGACCTGGACCGCCGGCGCGTCGAGCTCGGGGCCCGGGAGGTGGCCCTGACCGAGCGGGAGTTCTCCCTCCTGGCCCACCTGATGCGCAGGCGCGGGGACGTGTGCCGGCGCGACGAGCTGCTGCACGACGTGTGGGGCCTCGACTTCGACCCCGGCAGCAACGTGGTGGAGGTGTGCGTGCGCCGACTGCGGCACAAGCTGGCACCCGAGCCCCCGATCGAGACGATCCGCCGGGTGGGGTACTGCTTCTATGGACGCTGAGCACCGGCGCGGGCCCGACCTGTACCCGTGGTGGCTGGTCCTGGCCCTGGTCAGCACCCTCGGCATGTGGGCCCAGCCCGGCGACGAGACCATCCCCTACCACATCGGCTGGGCCGGGTTCGGCCTGATGTACGGCCTGGGCCGCGCGTGGTCGCCCCGCCGGACCGTCGTGGCGCTGGGGCTGTTCACCGGAGTCACCGGGGGCATCCTCGTCGCGCGGGCCTCCGCGGGTGTGCTCGCATGGCAGGAGACCGCCGAGATCCCGCTGATGCTGCTGCTCGTCGCGCTCATGGTGTGGCACGTGCGCCGCCGCCAGCTGACCCTGGCCGCGGCGACCCACCTGGCCCGACGGGATGCGCAGCGGGCCCACGACCACGAGCGCCTGACCCGACTCACCTCGCACGAGCTGCGCACCCCCCTGACGATCGCCCGGGGCTACGTCGAGCTCCTCCGGAGCACCGAGACCCGCGCCGAGCGCGTCGTCGACCTCGAGGTGGTCGACGACGAGCTCCAACGGCTGTCGCGGGTCTGCGAGCGGCTCGTGCGCGTCATCGAGGCCCAGACCCCGCCCGAGCTGCACCGGTTCGACGTCGACGAGCTGCTGCGACAGACCGGCGAACGGTGGGCGATCGTGTCGGCAAGGCGGTGGGTGGTGCAGGCCGAGGCCGGCGAGGTGGAGTGCTCGGCCGAGCGCCTGCGCGCCGTGCTGGACACGTTGGTCGAGAACGCGGTGCGGTACACCCACGAGGGAGACACCGTGCGGATCTTCGGCCGGCGGAAGGGTGGGTGCGTGGAGCTGGGCGTCGCCGACTCCGGGCCGGGCATGTCCGCCCGGCAGATGGCCCTGCTCAACCGGGGGGCCGCCCCGGCCGAGGCCGTCCCCGACACCCTGCCGCGCGACACCCTCTCCCAGACCGGACTGGGGCTCGGCCTGGTGCGCACTGTCGTGGCGGCGCGGGACGGCCGGCTCCTGGCGCGCACCGCCCCCGAGGGCGGTGCCGAGGTGGTGGTGTACCTGCCCCTCGGCACCCCGGCAGCCCTCGAGACCGCGTCCCAGCACGCGCTCAACGGGACGCTGCGCCGGGTCATGCGAGACGCGACAGCTCAGCCGGCGCCGGGCTGAGGCCCTCCGTCAGGCGGAGGCCCGGGCGCGCCTCGGCACGTCGGCGACCGGGGCGGGCAGGCGGTGGAGGGCGGTCACGAGCGGCGCCAGCTCGGGCATCTGCTCGGCCTCGGCCAGCGCTCGCCCGAGAACCTCGTCATGGGTCGGTCGCGCCGCGTCGAGCAGCTCGCGCCCGGCGTCGGTGAGCTCGGTGTAGATCCCCCGCCGGTCCTCCTGGCACAGGATCCGGGTCAGCAGCCCACGGTCCTCCAGCCGGTTGACCAGCCGGGTCGCGGCACTGCCGGACAGCGCGGCCGCGCGGGCGAGCTGCTGCATCCGCATGTGCCACCCGTCCTGGCGCGACAGGGCGTCCAGGACGGTGAACTCCACGACGGACAGGTCGTGACCGGACTGCAGCGCCTTCTCCAGGGCGGTCTCGATGAGCCCGTGGAGCGCAGCCAGCGTGCGCCATCCCTGGGCGCGGATCTGGACGGCGTCGTCGGCGATGCCCATGAGCTGCTCCTTACCTCGCGTCGACCGTGGACGTCATCTTAGCCCGTTTTTGAAATAACCCGCGCATGCAACTACATTGCTGAACCGCGCCGCTAGTTGCAGACGCGGCATATTGCAGATTGGGAGGAACCGTGAGCACCCAGCTCGCCGAGCCCGCCACACGGGCCGCAGAGACCAACCGGAATTCGTCGCGCCGTCCGCCAGCAGCCTTGGTGGCGTTGATGATCGGCGCGTTCGGGATCGGCATGACCGAGTTCATCGTCGCCGGGCTGCTGCCGGACATCTCGTCCGACCTGCACGTCACGCTCTCCGCCGCCGGGCTGCTGGTCAGCGGCTATGCGGCCGGGGTCGCCGTCGGCGCTCCCCTACTGACCGCCCTCACCGGCCGGCTGGACCGCAAGCACCTGCTCCTCGGCCTCATGGTCATCTTCATCGTGGGCAACCTCGTCGGGGCCGTCGCCCCGAGCTACGGGGTCCTGATGACCGCGCGCGTCATCGCCGCGTTCGCCCACGGCACGTTCTTCGCGGTCGGCTCGATCGTCGCCACCCAGGTGGTGCCCCCGGGCAAGGGCGCTGCCGCCATCGCGACGATGTTCACCGGGCTGACCTTCGCCAACGTCATCGGCGTCCCCGCCGGGACCGTCATCGGCCACCAGCTCGGCTGGCGCGCCACGTTCTGGGTCATCACGGCGCTGGGTGTCCTCGGCGCCGCCCTCATCGCCGTCCTCGTGCCGTCCCTGAAGGTCCAGGACCCGCCCAGCCTGCGCCAGGAGGTCGGAGTGCTGCGACGCCCGCAGGTCCTCCTGGCCCTGGCGATGACCCTGTTCGGCTACGGCGGCATCTTCGTCGCCTTCACCTACATCGCCCCGCTCCTGGAGCAGATCACCGGGTTCTCGCAGTCCATGGTGACGGTGCTGCTCGTCCTGTTCGGCCTCGGCCTGTTCGTCGGCAACACCCTCGGCGGCAAGCTCGCGGACCGGCACGTCATGCGCGCCCTCATGGGCATCCTCACGGCCCTCGCCGCGGTGCTCGCGGCGCTGTCGGTGACCGCGCACAACCAGGTCACCGCAGCGGTCACCGTGTTCCTGCTCGGCGCCGCCGGCTTCGGCACGGTGCCCGGCCTGCAGCTGCGGGTGATGGACAAGGCCGAGGGCGCGCCCAACGTCGCCTCGGCGCTCAACATCGGCGCCTTCAACCTCGGCATCGCCGGCGGCGCGTTCCTCGGCGGCGTGGTCGTCGACAGCCCGCTCGGCCTCGGGGCGACCCCGTGGGTGGGAGCCCTGGTCACGCTGGTCGGCCTCGCGCTGGCCGCCGTGTCCGCCCGGATGGACCGGACGCGACGCGCCTGAGCCGGCCACCCGGCATACCGGGGAGCGACCCATGCAGGCCCCGTCCGGCTGCCGTCGGACGGGGCCTTGGTCGGTGCGCGGCAGCCGCGGGCTCCACCCCCTTGCCGGACCCCCGACGTCAGGACGAACGTTGCCCTTGGCGTGGTGTGCGTTCGCAGGCAGCCAGCGCCCCGGCTGGGAGCTGATCGCGACGTCCACGCCAGGAGGTCACCATGTTCATCCAGGTCATTCAGGGCAAGGTCGCCGACTCCGAGCGCCTGCAGGCGCAGATGGACAGGTGGGTCCGCGAGCTGCAGCCGGACGCGACCGGCTGGCTGGGCTCGACCGGCGGCACCACCGACGACGGCACCTACGTGTGCACCGTGCGCTTCGAGTCCGAGGAGGCGGCACGGCGCAACAGCAACCGGCCCGAGCAAGGCGCGTGGTGGGCCGAGACCGAGAGCTGCTTCTCGGGTCCGGTGTCGTTCATCGACTGCCCCGACGTGTCCGAGTGGCTGCAGGGCGGCTCGGACGACGCCGGTTTCGTGCAGGTCATGGAGGGTCACACCAGTGACGCCGCCCGGATGCGTGAGCTGCTCGAGCGCAGCGCCGAGGAGATCCACCGGCTGCGCCCGGAGATCATCGGCGGCACCGTGGCCCTGCAGCCCAACGGGGACTACGTCGAGACGGTGTACTTCACCGACGAGGCGCAGGCCCGCGCGCACGAGCGCGCCGAGATGCCGGCCCAGCTCGCCGAGGCGATGCGTGAGGAGCAGGAGGTCATGGGCACCGTGACCTACCTCGACCTGCACCACCCGTGGCTGGTGTCGGCGGGCCGCTGAGCGTCAGGTCAGCGTGGCCCCTTCGAGCAGCCGCAGGACAGCGGCCAGAGGGGGCCACGCCGCCCGCCCGCGGCGCGTGACGGCGTAGGCGCGCAGGGTCACGTCGGGCTGGCGCAGCGGCAGCAGCGCGACCTCCGGGATCGTCGGCTGGTCGGCCGGCAGCAGTCCCACGCCCAGACCCGCCGCCACCATGTCCTGGACCAGGTCCAGGCTGTCGGCCCGGTGCGCCACGTGTGGAGCGAAGCCCGCCAGCGAGGCGAGGATGCGCACGACCTCCTCGTCGGCGGTGTTGCGGGAGTTGACGATCCAGTCCGCATCGCGGAACCGGCCGACCACGGCGCGCGCGGTCCCGGCACCCCCGTCGACGCCCGCCGGCACGCCCAGCGCCCACGCGGCGGTGCCCAGCGGCGCGGTGTCCACGGTCGGGTCGAAGGTGGCCGGCGCCAGGTCGTAGTCGTAGGTCAGGGCCAGGTCCACGTCGTCGGAAGCCAGCAGCTGCAACGCCTCCGCCGGCTCGTGCTCGTGGATGCGCAGGCCGACGCCGGGGTGCCGCTCGGCGAGCTGCGCCACCGCGGGCAGCAGCGCGCGGCGGACAGCCGTGGCGAACGCAGCCACCCGCACGGTGCCCGCCGGCTCGGCGGAGGGGTCGAGGTCCAGCCGCGCCTCCTCCAGCGCCGCCAGGACGGTGACCGCGTGGTCGGCGAGCCTGCGCCCCGCCGGGGTGAGGCGGACCCGGCGTCCGACCGGCTCGACCAGCGGGGTGCCGACCTCCCGGGCGAGGGCGGCGACCTGCTGGGAGACGGTCGAGGTGGTGGTGCCCAGCACCTCGGCGACCTCGCGCATCGACCCCAGGCGGGACAGCTGCAGCAGCATCTCGAGGCGTCGCGGGTCCATGGGCTGATTGTTCAGGATTCACGAAAGGTATGTCCACGTTTCTCACGTGGACACGGACGGTCACCACTGGCTCTACTGGAGTCATGAGCACGCCCACCACCGCCCACAGCCACGCCCGGACCGGCACCCTCATGGCCGTCGGGTCCATGACCTGCGTCCAGCTCGGGCTCGCCCTGTCGGTCGGCCTGTTCGCCCGGGTGGGGCCGCTGGGCGCGGCCTGGCTGCGGCTGGCCTGGGCCGGCCTCGTCCTGCTCGTCGTGGTCCGGCCCCGGCCGTCCCGGTTCGGCCGGCGCGGGCTGCTGACCGCCGTGGCGCTCGGGGTCGTCACCGCCGCGTTGACGATGCTCTTCATGGCGGCGGTCGCCCGGCTGCCGCTCGGCACCGCCAGCGCCCTGGAGTTCCTGGGCCCGCTGGGCGTGGCCGCCGCGCGCAGCCATCGGGCCCGCCACCTGCTGTGGCCGGCCCTCGCCGCCGTCGGCGTGCTGCTGCTCACCCGCCCGTGGGAGGGCACGGCCGACCTGGTCGGTGTCGGCTTCGCCCTCGCCGCCGCGGCCTGCTGGGCGGCCTACATCCTGCTGACCCAGGCGGTCGGTGACGAGGTGTCGGGGATCCAGGGGCTGGCCGTGTCGCTGCCCGTGGCCGGCCTGGTCGCGACCGCCGTCGCCGGCCGCTCGGTGCTGCCCGAGCTGACGCCCTCCCTCGCCCTCGCCGGCCTCGGCCTGGCCCTGCTCCTGCCGGTGGTGCCCTTCAGCCTGGAGCTGCTGGCCCTGCGCCGGCTGACCACGGCCGCCTTCGGCACGCTGATGAGCCTCGAGCCCGCGATCGCGCTCGTCGCCGGCCTGGTCCTGCTGCACCAGGTGCCGGACCCCGTCGCCCTGGCCGGCATGGCCTTCGTCGTGGCCGCCGGCATCGGCGCCGAGCGGACCGGCGCGCGCCACCACGCGCCGCAGCCCGGCCCGGCGCCCCTCGAACCGGTCACCTGCTGACGCGAGGCGAGCACCCGGCATACACACGAAGGCCCCGCCCGGCTGCCGCCGGGACGGGGCGCCACCGCGGTCGACGTGCTCACGGGCGCACACCCCGGCCGAACCTCCGATGAGCAGGTCACCGCCTACTGCCCCGTCGGCCTGCCGTGGCAGGACCTCGCCCTGAGCTGGCACCCCTACAACTTGGCCGCGCCCCAAGAGCGTGGCCGCCAACTCGACCTCCTCGCCTGAAACGACAGGCGCTACCGGGGCGTTTGTCTTCGACCCGGGGTTGGCGCGTGGGCCCGCCGAGACGCACCCCACCCGGCCGCGACGACGTCAGGCTCATCCGAGCTGCAGCTCCATCCAGTTGAGGTTGATGGAGCCGGCGTCACTTGCGCCTCGCCCGATGGTGATCAGGTTCAGACCAGCCTCGAGCCGCAGCTGGCTGGTCTGGTCCTGCCAGGTGTCCCACGTCGTGGTGGAGGGGAACGTGACGCGCCGGGGCGCATCGACGACAGTGCGGTCCGCGCGCTCGCTCGAGACGGTCATGGTGCTCGGGATGGTCAGGCCGTTCGCGTATCGCCACCGCACGGGGTACGTGCCGGCGCGCGGAGCCTGTACCGCGAACGTGACCAGCGGGTCTCCCGGGTCTCCACCGGCTTCGAGCTTGTCAACGAAGCCCGACCCGACGTAGCCGGGGTGGTTGTTGTTGAAGTTCGCCCCACCACCCCAGGCCGCCCACGCGGCGTGGAAGCGCGGCGTCGGGCGCTGCGGAGTGATGTGGAACAGCGCGCAGGCGTGGGGTGCCAGGGTCGCCCGGGCCTCAGTGCGCACGCCGAGGGTGCGCCGAGCCCAGACGTCCCTGACCTGCGCCGAGCCCGCGATGCCCAGGTCGTGACTGAAGTGGAGGGCCTTGTCCACGGTCGCCGTGTCGTCCCGGTTGAACAGGGCAACGACCCATGACCCGTCGGGCAATTGACCGGCCCAACGCTCGCTGTCACGGGACCCTGGATCCACCGAGTAGGGAGTTCCGTTGTGATACAACGGTTTGCCAACCAGACCCTTGCGGTGCAGGTCGAGCACTTCGGGCTGGGTGAAGACCCAGCCGGTGGAGCCGATGTCGGAGTGCAGGTCGGCTATCGCGATCGGCGATCCCGCGATCGTCATCAACGTCACGGCCGTCTTGCGCTCTTCGTCGGTGGCGAAGGTGTGGGCGCGCAGGAAGTCACCGTCGAGGATGAGCTGGCCGCGCCCGGCTCGGTGCGACCATCCGGTGAAGCCGCAGAACGGGTTGAACCAGTTGGGCCAGGCGTTCTGCCAGCCCTGTCGGCCTCCGCTGAGTCGGTCCCAGCCACCCTTGTCGGCGTCCGCGTCGATACGCACGAGGTCGCCGTTCGCGAGCTCCGCGGAGGCGTTGTCGAACAGATGCGGCATGACCAGCGACACCTCCATCGTGTCGCCGGCAGCCTCGTTCATCCAGTGCAGGGCCGTGAGGTAGTTCGCCCGGCCGTGCGCCGCGTTGACCTGTCCGATGTTGGCGTCCATGCCGTTCTCGTACCAGGACAGAAAGTCGACACGCAGGTACGGCACCCCTATCGCCTTGAAGTACTCGACGTACCCCTGGACGTACTCCTTGGCGCCCGGCTTGGTGACATCGACCCAGTACAGGGTGTTGCCGCCGATGTCCCTAGCGAAGTAGTCACCCTGGTCCACGATGTCGGCGATTTTCACGTCGGGCCGGCCCACGACGGTCTTGCTCGGGTCCTCGACCGCGGCCCTGTGGACCCACAGCGGGTTGTAGTAGACGCCCAAGCTCATCCGCCGTCGGGCGAGGTATGCGGCCCAATAGGTCCAGTCGTGGGTCCACGAGTCGTTGTACGTGGTGATGTACCCGTGCTGGGTGGTGCGCGACGAGCCCTCGATCCACCCGTCCGTGCAGGCCATGTCGTATCCGCTCGGCGCGAATTCGCTGGCCAGCCAGTCGATGTTCGCCTTCCACTCGTCCTCGGGGATGGGCGCGTTGTGGGGGAAGGACCACCCGTAGATGTTCCAGTACAGCGGACCTGGGCCGCTGCGGGTCCAGGGGCTGTTGCGGCTCACCAGCGACAGCGGCACCGCCGACGTCGATGCATGGGGCGCCGTAGCGGCCCGTACCGTGGCGGCGTGGGCCGGGTCGGCCAGCTCGAGTGCCGTGGCAACCGAGATGAGTCCACCGGAGGCCAGCAGCGCGCGTCGGGAGATCGCCATTGATCATGCTCCTTCGGGAGGTCATTGATGTGGCTATTGGGTGCTATGTGGCATTTGTCCAATAGACCTTCCTCTTCGGAATTGGATGCGTCAACCACCTGATTCAGCCCTGTGAGCCTTGGCGACGGCCGCTTCACAACGGACCGGACCACCGTCAGGCAGGCAGAGTCACGCCGCGCCGATCGCCTTGATCCGGACCGTGCCCCGCTTCAGTCCGAGGTCATCCCTGCGCCTCGTGGGCGGGCTGCCGGTCGAGTCGGTTGCCGGACTGACCGGTCGCAGCCCCGGTGCGGTCCGGGCGGCCGCCTACCGCGGCCTGCGACAGTTCGCCGCCCCCCTCGACAGGGTGGGTGTGACGGGATGAGCCGCGCCGACGCTTGAGATGACCAACCATCCCGGCCCGCACCCTGCCGTCGCGCCCGACACGGACGCCGCGCCGTGGGACGCCATCCTGTCCGATGGCCCGCTGCCGCCTGAGGGAGACCCGACTACCGCGGCCGCCGGCGCCGTCGGCCTGGGCGGGCTGGCCGCGAATGGCCGCCGCCCTCAGGGCGGGGTCCCTCCGTCCGCACTGGTGGGGGTGCTGTTGGCCGCGGGAGGCGTGGGCGCGCTCGTCGGCGCGACCCTCTGTCCGTGGCGGGTCCGGATGCGTCGTGGCCCAGGGGCGAGCGCCCGCCCGCTGGCGGTCCGGCATGGAACGGCGGTCGCCGTGCGAGGCCAAGGATCTGGCGGTGCTGCTGACCTTCCGGTGCGAGGCCACATTCATCCTGGCGGGAGGACGCCCGGCGAGGTGGCACCGCGGGAGGCTGAGCACCTGGTGGTGGCACGGGGCAAGGCAAGGTGATCGTGGTGGCGTTGGCGGGTGTGATCCTCCTGATCCCGGTGGGCCTGATGCTCGCGCTGATCTGCCTCATGGCAGGCGCAGCGATCGTCCTCAGCGTCCCGGAGGCGTTGATTCAGTGGGTGCGTCGACAGCGCAACAACCATCGGACCGTCTAGGTGTCGGAAGCGGTGGCGTCCGGCGACGAAGCCAAGGCTGTTGAGCCGACCGGCTCTGGAAAAGCCCCCGCCGCGCTGACCGGGCCGGGAGGGTCTGAGGCCGGCAACGTCAATGGCAGAACGGATGTCGCGCCGCCCGGGCCGGGCAGGCTGCGTCGACTGGGGCACGTCACGCTCCCGGGGAGCTGGGGGGCGCTTCTCGCCGGGTGCCTTTCGTTCACGCCGTCCCTGCTCCCCCGCGGCGGCCTGATCCAGGGGGGGACTGGTCTGGGGCATCACCGCGGCCATCGGCTACGGCCTGGGCGTCGTGGGTGCGTGGGTGGGGCGGGCGTTTGCGGACCGTGAGGCTCGGACGCCCCGCAGCTGGGCGTGGCCGGCCTCACCAGTGAGCGGCCGCCCTATGCGGAGATGACGGTGGCCCGGACCACGGAATGGTTCTTCAACGCCGGCCGACAGGTGTACCAATGGTCAACCCCGCCGGGCACGTCTACATCATGCAGAGCGCCTCCCGGCACGTTGACGCGGACCTCACGCTCGACAAGCTCCCCACACTCGGCCAGAGGCTGCAACTGCCGGAGGGATGGGAGTATCGCACCCCGACACTCGACAAGGACTTGGTTGTCCGTGCACGCCGAGGCGCACATCGTCCTAGACGAGTACGAGAACACCTACCAGCGCATTGAGAACGAGCCCACCTCGCAGAACCTCGGCACCCTTGCCCTTGAACCGGGCCGGCGGCGCGAGGAGATTGAGGCGGCCCCCGGGGCGGCCGGTTGACCTAGATCGCGAGCCAAGGCTGGTGCTGCGGTGCCTTTGCTTCGGCCGTCGAGCAGGAGCTGAGCACCTGTTCGAGCAAGCCAGACCGCGCGCGGGGAGACGGTCGGCTTGCCCTCCATCAGCCCGGCGCGGGCCTCACGAGCGCACCAAGTAGACGCATGCCGATTCACTGACATGCCGCGATGCGTGCAGTGCGTCTTACCGCCGCCAGTCGGCGCACCGGCGCTTCTCCGGATCTGCCGAGTTGAGGGTGTCGAGCATTGAGCCGGAGACTGTTGTTGGGCTTTGGTGTGGGGCGCGGTCGGGCCAGCCGGCTGCGGCGCGAGTCCTTTACGGCACGATCAGTCGCGATCGTCGAAACAGGGGGTTGTGCCATGTCAATCAGCACCAGTGAGTGGTACAACGGCTTCGCGGTACGCGAAGCAGCCGGGAACTCACCCACCTACGAGCGGCTCGCCCAAGCTGTGGCCGTTAGCACCGAGATCATCGACCGCCTCGACACCCTGCCCGAACAAAAGCGCCAGCCGAACCTGCTGTTCGCCTCGACACGAGCCATGGGCGGTCCGATCGAGGCACCTGAGCCCTTCACCGAGTGGGTGCTCGGGAACTGGGACACGCTCGCCGCCACGATGCGAACCAGGCTCACCCAGACCAACGAGCCGCGGCGCTCTGCCGCGCTGCTGCCCTTCTTCTCCTCGATCGATGGGCCGATCGCACTGCTCGAGGTTGGCGCCTCGGCGGGCCTCTGCCTCTACCCCGACCGCTGGCAGTATCGCTACAGCGACACCGCACTAGGCGACCCGGACGCACCCCTCTTGACCTGTGAGCCGGCTGGCCCCTTCACGGCGCCCACTCGGCTTCCGGAGGTCACCTGGCGCGCGGGCATCGACCTGAACCCGCTCGACGTCACCGACGCGGACGATGTGCGCTGGCTCGAGGCGCTGATCTGGCCGGAGCAGACCGAGCGCCGTGCCCGGCTCCACGACGCCATCACCATCGCTCAGGACGACCCCGCCCTCCTCGTGGCGGGCGACCTCAACGACGACCTGGCCACCCTCGCGGCCGAGGCCCCCAGCGACGCAACCCTGGTGGTCTTCCACAGCGCGGTCCTCACCTACGTCACCCCCGAGGAGCGGCAGCGCTTCGTCGACCAGGTCACGGCCCTGCCCGGCCACTGGATCTCCAACGAGGGGCCCGGGGTGCTTCCCTCGGTGGCCGCTCAGGTCCCCGCCGGGCGGGAGGACACCCAGCACCGGTTCCTCACGGCTTTGGACGGCCGGCCTGTCGCGTGGTCCGGCGGCCACGGCCAGACCATCGAACTGCTCTGACTCACTCAAACGCACGCATCTGCCGCGATGCGTGAAGTGCGTCTGTCCGCCGCGTTCCGGCTGCGTCTCTTAACCGGATCTGCCGATGACCGGACGGGAATAGGCATGGCTTCTACGATCGCCCCGTGAACGGGCAACTCGCGCTGATGACCGCACTTGCCGCGCACGGGGGCCGCTGGCTCCGAGATGGGGCGAGGGGGCCCGCGCCCGAGCTGTCGAGTGCCAACTCGTCGTTTCAATACGTGGGGTCGTTCACCGCTCAAGTGCCTCGGGGGTTTCTGAGGCCTACGACGACCGCGACCAGCCCCGAAGAGTGGCTTCTCGCCCTTTACTCGCGAGGCGTCAGGGATCTGTCGTTGATCACCGACCTCTCGAGCCGCGGCCCGCTACCCCCGCACGTCGCGTCCGCGTTCTCCAACTCCGG
Source organism: Oryzihumus sp. (assembly GCA_035699865.1). Taxonomy (GTDB): domain Bacteria; phylum Actinomycetota; class Actinomycetes; order Actinomycetales; family Dermatophilaceae; genus Oryzihumus. The sequence goes on from DASSPC010000157.1 coordinate 32,327, forward strand.
AACATGGGCTCTGCTCGCCACCGGCAGGTCGGCACCGACGGCGTGGGCAATCGGCTGGCACGTCGGGAACCGAGACGCCCCAGACTCCCGCATCTGGTCCCTCGCCGCGAGCAACTTGCCAGGCGAGGGTCATGACGCGCCGCGAGTCGGCCTGGCCGAAGCAAGGAACGGCCTGCGGGCAGCACTGGGCGAAATTCGGATCTTCGCCGAGCGATGCGAGGAGCTGAACAGCTGGGCGACGTGGTTCATCAGGGCAGAGACGCTGCTTGACGATCCGGGGCCCGCTGCTCCGTACCACCGTGACCTCCTCCCGCGCGATGCCTCACTGGACCGGCGTCAACTGGCCGCAGCCGCGGTTCAGGGATGGGTCTTCGGTGGCATGGGGTCGTGGAACGACGGCGGACCGCTCGATCCGGCCGACCAGCGCGCATACGAGCGGGTTGGCACGAACTTGTACACCGCCCTCTTGCTCGCGCTCCCCGCAGCAGCAAACGGCTCGTGATGCCCTGATTTGCCGCGAGGACCGCAGACGGCCCCTGGACGAACGAAAACGTGAACGCCCAATCCACGCGCACCGCAGGATGAGCGTATGGCCGCCGCCCCTTCGGACCCAGACCTCAACAGCCTCTTCGCGGCTGCGCTCGAATTCGGCCCCAGCTGGCGGCGCCCCGTGGGCGACCTGGCGGCCGAACTCTTCCCGAACAGGCGCCAAGATGATCGCGACGTACTCGCGGCTGCCGTTGACGAGTGCCGTTCGGCAATCGAAGCCGACATCGCGGCAACGCACATGCGGCTCGCTGGCCAGTGGGCCAGACGCGATGAGCAGCAGACCGACCAATGGATCGCGAACCGCTATCCCTGGATGACCAAAAAGAACCGCCGGCGCGCACTCAGCCAGGGGCAGTACTACGCCTGGCACGACCACGGCTGACCGCACTCATCTGCCATGGTCAGTGCGTCTTTCCGCCGCGAGCGACCTGCGCCGTCAACGCCCGCGCATGCCCGACAAGAGGCATGGTCGAGCCCCGCAAGTTGTGTTGTGTGGGATCTATTCAGCACGGCGCTCAACAACTTCTGATGCGGAGCCCTACGGCGACGTAGGCTTCCGCCGCGGACACGCCTCGCCTCTGATCGATGTGCCGACTACTTCTCAATGAAGGCGCCGTCGACATAGACCGGGGCCCCGGAGGCGGGCCGCAGGACGAGGGCCCCTGACCGGGAGGCCGACCAGGGGAGCCACAGCACCTGCTTGTAGCGGGTTGTGGTGCTGTGGGTGCTGAGGCGCCCCCAGTGGTAGCTGCCGATCCAGACGTCGACGAACCCGCAGGTGCTGCACGTCGCCACCAGTAGTCCGAGGCGGCGAGCGTTAACCCCCGAGCGGCTCAGGGCGGTGGCCGTGCCTGCGGCGCGGGTGGACGTGCCGAACACGTACGCAGCTGAGGTTCCTCGCGTGGCGCCGTGGACGGCGAACGCGCGGTCGTCCAGCAGCGTCGTGACACACCGCTCTGGGGTGAAGGCGCTGGTGTTGCCGAGCGCGTCCCTGGCCCGTACCGAGAAGCAGTACGTGTACCCGCCGGCCAGGGTGAGCGGCAGGGACGTGGCACTCCTGCGCTGCCAGGAGGAGGGGTAGACGTAGCCGGTGAACCCGCCGGAGGGGGCGGCATACCGCTCCCGCACGTCATAGGAGGCCACGGTGCTGCCGCCGGTGTCCGTGGCCGACCAGCGCAGGTTCAGGGCCGAGCCCAGCAACTGTGCCGGGACAGTGGCCAGGGTTACCGAGGGGGCGGTGCTGTCCACCTTCCAGGACGCAGTCGCCGGTTGGCTGCGGCCGCGGGCCGGGTCGATGGCCACGGCGGTGACGGTATGTGTCCCGGCCGCCAGCCCCGACAGGGACCACGTGGCCGCGCACGGGGACCACGCGCCGCCATCGAGCTGGCAGGAGTAGCTCAGGGCGCCGACCGCGTCGTCGGGGTCGCTCCCGTCCAGGTGGACGGCCGCGGCCGGGCCGGTCAGCGCCGGGACGGAGACGGCGACGGTGGGCGGCGCCGACTGCGTCACCAACCACTCCATGGGGTGCGGGTAGTACACCGGGTCGGTGCTCAGCCGGGTCCAGCCGTCGGTGGGCACCCACGTGTCCGGGTGCGGGATCTCGACGATCGCCTCCACGCCCGTCTCACACGAGGTCGCGTTCCCGTACCCGCGCACCTGCACCGCGATGGAGGACCCGGTCGGGCTGAACCGGGGGTTGGCCAGGGTGCAGTGCGGGGGCTGCCAGACCACCCTGGGGGTGCCGCCACCGGGCGGGACCAGGAACAGGGCGCTGGAGCCGTCCGTGGTCGTGGAGGTCCACGCGATCTCTCCGGCCCGTGAGACGGTCACCGACTTGAACTCGCCGTTGAGGTCGTTGGTCGAGGCGGCCGTTCCAGGCACGGCGGTGAGGTGCTCATCGGAGAGACGGACCCAGTCCACGCCGAGCGTTGTGCTCGCGGACGGGTCGCCGAGGCGCATCAGCAGGGCCGACCCGTCCGGGGACCACCCGTAGGGGATGCCCCGGGCTGTGTCGAGCATGTGCATGGTGCCCGAGGCGACGTCGACGATGCCCACGTCGTACGTCTTGGGGTAGGCGTTGCAGCAGAAGGCGACGGCGATGTGCTTCCCGTCGGGGGAGAACAGCGGGTGGGACATGTCGGGGTCCGTCACCGGTCCGAAGGACAACAGGGTGCGCGGGTGCTGGCCGGCGAGGTCGGTCAGGGTCAGCGCCATCCGCCCTGCGGTGGTGTCGTCCGAGGTCAGGGCCAGGTGCTGCCGGTCCGGTGAGACGGCCACGTCTGTTACCCCGCCGGCGACCGCCGGGTGGTACTCGACCTGCGGCGGCACCGTGGTCGAGGTGTCGGCAAAGCCTGAGCCGTACAGGTGTCCGCTGTAGGTCCACATCAGCGTGGTGCCGGGCACGGTGGTGGTCGCCGGGTCGGACGCGGCGGTCCGCTCCCCGTCCTGTGCGACCGTGGTCGCCCGGTAGCTGATGTTCTGGCCCACGCTGACGTCGGTGTCGGTCCAGATGTCCCCGGGCTGGAGGGTCGCCATGGTCGTCCACGCGCTGTCGCCGACCTGGCGTTCGATGACCAGTCCAGTCAGCGGCTGCATCTGGTCCGAGTTCTGAAGGGTGGCCTGGATGGACAGCGCCACGGCGGAGGTTCCCACGACCTTGACCGTGGGGACGCCCAGCTCCCGGTAGACGGTGACGGTGCTGTCCGCGGAGGTCATCATCTGGCCGGTAACCGGCATGACGAGCTGGATGTTCTGTCGCCCAGGACGGGCCGAACTGTCGGCCGCGACGGTCAGGTCGACCGGGCACGTCTGCGCCGGTTGCAGCGTCATGCCGTCACACCCGGTGCTCGCCTGCGCGGAGACTCCCCACCCCTTGCCGACCGCGTTTCCGAGGGACGCGGGACCGGTGCCGATGTTGCGCAGCGTCCAGGTCTGCACAATGGAGCTGCCGCGTATGAAGGTGGCCGGCGAGGTAGGGGCCTCCGCGACAACGTGCGCCAGTGGCGTGGCGGAGCGGTATCGGACGGACGTGTGGACGACCGTCGTGTCGCCGCCGCAGGACCAGCTGAACTCCGCACCCAGCTGCAACGGGACACCCGATGCGGAGTAGACGACGTCGGTGACGGCGACCTGTCCGGTGGTGGTCCCTGTCTGGTTGAGGCACGAGAGGCTGCTAAAGCTGATCTGTCCCGAGCCCGGGGCGCTCGAGAGTGGGTAGGTGCCCCGGCCAGGCAGGCGGCCGAAGGAGAGACTGTCCGAGCCTGCTTCGGCGTCTGTCATTCCCTGCTGGCTGCCCAGGTACATGGTTATCGGTCGCTCTGCCGGGGAATAGCCCGCGCTATCCGTGGGCGAAGGGCTCTCGCGGCCGGTCAGCTCCGTCGTCTGCGCACCATCAGGGGCCGTCCACGCCTTCGTGTCGCGGGTCGCGGTGACCGGCGCGGAATCCGGGTAGGTCGTTCCGGTCCCGCTCTCGGCCGCGACCGTGTAGGTCACGCTCTGGCCCGGCGCCAGGTCGTAGTCGGCGTAGTTCTGGCTGTAGGACACCTCTTTGGTGGTGACCACGCCGTCAACCGTTCGGGTCACGCGCCAGAGCCAGATCGTGTCGTCAGGGGAGGTCCACGTCAGGAAGACGCCGTCCGGGGCGCCGTAGGCCACCGGAGTGGCAATGACCGGATCCGCCGCCGACGCGACATTCGCCGCCCCGGTCAAAGAACCCACGGCCATGGCGACTGCCACCATGACACGCACGAACCTGCTCACCACCGAACGCGCCACCGGCGTTCCCCCCTGTACCAACCCCCTGCGGCGCCACCTGCGCCGACACGGATGTTAGGGCACGGGACTATGAACCGTGCTCGTTTCGCATGCTCCCGGCAGCGCCAACGACAGCCCGTTCATCAAGTGAGGGCGTCGCCGACCGTTGCTTACGGTCAGCCCGCGCGGCCGGACGGCTCTTTGGCACACTCCAGGGGTTTCGCCAAGCTCGCGCAAGTCCTTGGACGGCTCGACAACCTCGACCATGGCTCCGCCCCTCACAAGAGGCAATGTCGCACGTCCCGTGCCCGCTCCGACTTCGAGCACACGGCCGTCTAGGCGCGCACCGGCGGCTGTGCGGATGTCGTCGAACAGTTGAGTCGGGAAATCCGGCCGCAGACGCTCGTAGTCATCGGCGCCATGCTCGAACGACCTTGCCCTCTTCATCATGTCGATGGCGTCCACGTGCGCAACGTACTCCGCGCGCCGGACATGGCAGGCCGATTCCCGTCCACGTCACCGCTCACACTCGGCTCCGCCGCCATCGTTGTGTGCTGTGGGCCCGCCTGCGTTCCGCGACGGCTGAACGCACTCATCTGCCGCGGATCGGTGCAAGTGTCAGGCGGGGTGCCGGACCGCGTGGCGGACGTAGACCACCCCGTTGTCGAATCGTCGGTGGTCAAGCAGCTCGAGGTCGAGTCGTAC
>DASSPC010000158.1:0-13643 GCA_035699865.1 Oryzihumus sp.
GCTCCACCGCCATGCCCGCCCCGGACCGCCCACCGGCGACCCCACCGACCCTGTCGCGGGGTCGTCCTGACCTGTGTCCCGGGGCTGTCCGGCTGCACCATGGCGACGACGGGTCAGTGGCCCGGATCCGTGTCCCCGGCGGCCTCCTCCGCGCAGACCAGCTGGATGAGATCGTCTGTGCGGCAACGGAACTCGGTGACGGCTCGATCGAGGTGACCTCCCGGGGAAACCTCCAGCTCAGAGGGCTGCCGTCGTCCTGCGGCGGCGACCTCGCAGACCGGCTGTATGCCGTGGGCCTCCTGCCGTCCGTGGCCCACGACCGCGCCCGCAACGTCCTGCTGTCGCCCCTGTCCGGCCTCGACGGCCGAGGCCTGGCGAATCTCGCGCCCGCCGTCGCGACGTACGACGGGATCCTCTGCGGCACAACGGCTTTGGCCGCACTTTCGGGTCGGTTCCTCGTCGCCTTCGACGACGGTCGCCACGACGTCGCCGCGCTCGACGCCGATGTGACGTTGGTCGCCCGGGCCGAGCGCTTCACCGAGCTGCTGCTGGCCGGCCTGCCGACCGGACTGACCGTGGCCACGGGAGACGCGGCACGCTGCGCGGCCACCGCGGCCGAGGCCTTCCTCGCGGCGCGTGCGGATGCCGGGGCGGACTCCTGGCGCGTCCGTGACCTCGTCGGCAACCCGCTCGACCTGCTCCCCGCAGTCCAGGCCCTCCTGCTGGACCATGGCGTACCCCACGAGCAGTCGGACCCGGGGCTGCGTCCCCTTGCGGGCCGCCGTCAGGGACCTGCCATCGGGGTGGTCCGGTCCCCCGAGGGCCCGGCCGCGCTCTCCGTCCTCGCACCGCTCGGACGTGCACCAGCAGCCGCCTGGCAGGCTCTCGTGGAGCTCGCCCGGACGGCAGCCGGAGACCTGCGGCTCACGCCATGGCGGGGCATCGTCATCCCGGGCGTCGACATCGCGGGATGCACCACGGGCCTGGCCTCACTGGCCTCGGCCGGGTTCGTGACCAGTGCCCGGTCACCCAGAGCCGGGGTCACGGCCTGTGCGGGGCGTCCCGGGTGCGCCAGGTCACTCGCCGACGTCCATGCCGATGCCGTGGCGGCCTTCGCGGCCCAGAAGGCCTCCGGCGCAACGCTGCTGCCCGTCCACTGGTCCGGGTGCGAGCGGCGCTGCGGCCACCCCACCGGCGCCCGCGTCGAGGTCGTGGCCCAGCCCGGGGGCCACTACGCGCTGGAGCGGCACGACGTCGACGACCCCCCGACGCTGACCTCCCTCGCCGCCGACGCCTCGACGCAGACCCTTGCCGGGGCGGTCTCGGACGCCCGGCGCACCCCCTGATGGAGACACAGATGGACTACGAGAAGGACGGCGCCGAGATCTACCGGCAGTCGTTCGCCACGATCCGCGCCGAGGCCGACCTCGGGGCGTTCGACCCGGTCACCGCCCAGGTCGTCGTGCGGATGATCCACGCCTGCGGCATGGTCGACCTGGCCGAGGACGTGGTGGCGACCCCCCAGGCCGTCCCGCGGGCCCGTGAGGCGCTGCGAGCCGGCGCACCGGTGCTGTGCGACGCCCAGATGGTGGCCAGCGGGATCACCCGCGCCCGGCTCCCCCGCGACAACGAGGTGGTCTGCACGCTCTCCGACCCGCGCGTGCCCGACCTGGCCCGGCAGCTGGGCACCACGCGCACCGCCGCGGCCGTGGAGCTGTGGGGTGAGCGCCTCGACGGCGCTGTCGTGGCCATCGGGAACGCCCCGACCGCCTTGTTCCACCTGCTGGACCACCTGCGCACGGTGCCGTGGCGCCCGGCGGCGGTGCTCGGCATACCGGTGGGCTTCATCGGGGCGGCGGAGTCCAAGCAGGCCCTGGTCGACAGCGACCTCGGTCTGGAGCACGTGGTGGTCCGGGGACGCCGTGGCGGCAGCGCCATCGTCGCCGCCGCCGTCAACGCGATCGCGAGTGAGGTCGAATGAGCTTGTCGGACAAGCCAACCGGACGCCTGTATGGCGTGGGGCTGGGTCCGGGAGACCCGAACCTCATGACCCTGCGAGCGGTCGAGCTCATCGGCGCCGCGGACGTCGTGGCCTACCACTCGGCCCGCCACGGGCGCAGCATCGCCCGCGGCATCGCCGCCGACCACCTGCGCGGCGACCAGGTCGAGGAGGCACTGGTCTACCCGGTCACGACCGAGTTCACCGACCACCCCGGCGGCTACCGCGCGGCCCTGGAGGAGTTCTACGAGCAGGCGGCCCAGCGGCTGGCGGGCCACCTCGACGCCGGGCGCGACGTGGCGGTCCTGTGTGAGGGCGACCCGTTCCTGTTCGGCTCCTACCAGCACATGCACAAGCGCCTGGCGCACCGCTACCCCACCGAGGTGGTGCCCGGGATCAGCTCGGTCAACGCCGCGGCGAGCCGCCTGGGACGGCCCCTGGTCGAGGACCGTGAGGTGCTCACGGTGCTGCCCGGGACGTTGCCGGAGGAGGAGCTCGCGGCGCGGCTGTCCTCGACCGACTCGGCCGTGGTCCTCAAGCTGGGCCGCACCTTCCCGGCCGTGAAGCGGGCCCTGCAGCGGGCCGGGCGGCTGGAGGACTCGTGGTACGTCGAGCGCGCCACGATGGCCGGGGAGCGCACCGGCCGGCTGGCCGACGTCGACGAGGAGTCGGTGCCCTACTTCTCTGTCGCCCTGGTGCCCAGCGAGGTGGGCGCGCCTGCGGGAACCGTTGGTGTCCAGGCGGATGCGCCGTCGCCCGGCCCTGGTGAGGTCGTGGTCGTGGGCCTCGGCCCCGCCGGGCCGACCTGGCTCACCCCCGAGGCCCGCGGCGCCCTCGCCGTCGCCGACGACCTGGTGGGCTACAGCACCTACGTCGACCGCGTGCCCTCCCGGCCCGACCAGCGGCGGCACGCCTCGGACAACAAGGTCGAGTCCGAGCGGGCCACCTTCGCCCTCGACCTCGCCCGGTCCGGCCGTCGGGTGGCAGTGGTCTCCTCCGGCGACCCGGGGGTGTTCGCCATGGCGAGCGCCGTGCTCGAGGTCGCCTGCGAGGACGCGTATGCCGACGTCCCGGTCCGCGTGCTGCCCGGCGTGACCGCCGCGCATGCGGCGGCGGCCCGGGTCGGCGCCCCGCTGGGGCACGACTTCGCGACGATCTCGCTCTCGGACCGGCTCAAGCCGTTCGACGTGGTGAGCCGGAGGGTGGCGGCGGCTGCAGCCGCCGACCTCGTGCTCGCCCTCTACAACCCGGCCTCGCGCAGCCGCACGTGGCAGGTCGCCGCGGTGCGCGAGCTGCTGCTGGAGCACCGCGCGCCGGACACGCCGGTGGTCGTGGCGCGTGACGTGGGGGGCCCGCAGGAGTCGGTGCGGGTCGTGGCCCTGGCCGAGCTCGAGCCGACCGAGGTGGACATGCGCACCCTGCTCATCGTCGGCTCCTCGCAGACGCAGGCGGTCCGCCGTGCCGACGGCCGGCAGGTCGTGTGGACGCCCCGGCGCTACCCCGAGGAGCCTGCGGTCTGACGCTGCTCGCCGGGAGGTGAGGGGCACGGCATACCGGACCTGACGGCGAAGCACTGGTGGGTCTGGACGGCGACCCCCGGTGGGCGCAGCATGGGGTCGGCCCCTCGTCCCGCTGGGAGGCACCGATGTCCGAGACCACGACACCGTCCCCGACACAGACCACGGCGCTGCCGCCGGAGCTGGAGGTCCTGCGCCGCCGCCGCGCGGAGATGGGCGAGTCCATGGCCGCGGTCGAGCAGGCGCTGACGGCACCGGCGCCCGGCCGGGTCGCCGCGTGGGCCGAGCGTGTGCACGCCGCCCTGGTCGAGCTGTCCGCGGACCTGCGCGTGCACGTGGAGGTGACCCAGGCGCCCGACGGGCTCTTCGCCCAGGTGGTGGCCAGCTCACCGCGCCTGGCAGGGGCGGTGGCCCGCCTCAACCGCGAGCACACCCACCTGCTGCCGGCGGTCGAGACGCTGGTGCAGGACGCGGAGGGCGTGACCGACAGGGCCGGGGTGGACACGCTGCGCGAGGGGTGCGCTGACCTGCTGCGGTCACTGGCGCGGCACCGGCAGGCCGGGGCGGACCTGGTCTACGAGGCGTACGTCGTGGACATCGGCGGGGAGACCTGAGCCCGGGCTGATCAGGTGCCTGGCGGCGCGCGGGTGCTGCATGCGGGCCCATGCGACCTCGCGTGTGCCTGTGGTCGGGCATGCCTGCGGTCGGGCGTGCCTGCGGTCGGGCGTGCCTGTGGACGGGCGTCCCTGTGGACAGGCGGCGGCATGTGTCAGCGACCTGCTCTAGATTGGACACATGTTCGAACTCAGCGTGGAGCAGGTGCGGCAAGCGCCCATGGGCGAGCTCGCCGTGCTCCTCGATGCGCTGGGCGCGGATGACCTGGCAGCCGCGACCGCCGGGACCGGCGAGGCGGTGGTGCTGGCGGCCCAGCGGGTCAAGAACGCGGTCGACGCGCTGGCGATGCAGGCCATCGCCGCGATCGCCGCCCGCGAACGGGAGTGGCTGGCGGCCGCTCCGGCCGGGATGCCGGTCCCGGCGGGCGGGAGCGACGACGAGTGGGAGTTCGTGGCCGACCGGATCGCGCCGTTGCTGTGCCTCACCGGGCGGGCGGCAGACCTTCGGGTGGCACTGGCCAGGGACCTGGACCGGCTTCCTCGCACCCTCGCCGCGATGCGCGAGGGCCGACTCGACTCCTACCGTGCCGGGCTGATCGGCACCGAGGCCCAGCACCTGTCCGACGCACAGGCCGCGGTGCTGGAGGAGATGCTGCTGCCCGACGATCCGGTGCTCGACCGGTTCGGCCGTGAGGTGCCGGACGCCGCCGGCCTGACGTCGACGAAGCTCAAGGCCCGGGCGCGCCGGGCCGTCGCCCACATCGACCCCGACGCGCTGCGTCGGAGGGCCGAGCGCGCCCCGGAGGGACGGTTCGTGTTCACGCGGCCGGGCACCGAGCCCGGGATGACGCAGTGGTGCGCCGACCAACCCACCCATGCCAGTGCCCAGGCCTGGGCGGCGATCGACGCGCTCGCCCGCGACTACCTGGCGCGCGACGCGGCCACGCCGCACCGCCGGAGCCTGGACCAGGCGCGCGCGGACGCCATGATCGACCTCATCCTGGGCCACGCGAGCGTGACCACCGTGCTGGAGCTCACCGTGCCGGTGCCTTCAGAGGCCGGCGTCGTCGGTGTCGAGCTCCCCCGGCACGGCATCCTCCCGATGGAGGCCGTCGACCGTCTGGTCAACGGCTGCGACACCCCGCTGCGCCGGCTGCTCCTGGACCCGGTCACCGGCCAGGTGCTGCGGTACGACCCCACGACCTACCGACCCAACGCCGCCCTGGCCCGCGCCGTGCGCACCCGAGACGGCACCTGCCGGTTCCCCGGGTGCGCGGTGGGCGCGACGGGCTGCGACCTCGACCACGTGGTCCGGTTCCCCGACGGACCGACCGACGAGGCCAACCTCATGGCTGTGTGCCGGCACCACCACCGACTCAAGCACCAGGCGGGCTGGCGGGTGCGGATGTCCCCCGACGGGGTCTGCACGTGGACCACGCCGTCCGGGGTCGACCACGTGAGCCGGCCGCGGGACTACCGCGACCTCGCCGCCTGAGGGGTGTCCCGACGCCGGAGGCGCCGGTCCAGTCACCGAAACCGTGATTGCCGACGCCCGCGAGCGCCCGGGCTGTCCTCACCGAGGCCCGTCATCAGGCTGACGTCACCGAGACTGCGGTCGGGAACGCGCCCACCTCACGCTGGGTCTCGACCGAGCCACGACAGCGCGTCCTGGACCACGTCGACGACCGCGACCCCCTCGGGCAGCGGTGGCCGGCTCACCATCACCACCGGTATGCCGAGCCGCTGTGCCGCCTCCAGCTTGGCCGCGGTCGCCTGCCCGCCACTGTTCTTCGTGACGAGGACGTCGATGCGGTGCCGCACCATCAGGTCCAGCTCACCGGCGAGTGTGTACGGCCCGCGATCGAGCAGCAGCGTGTGTTGCCGCGGCTGCGGCACCTCCGGCGGGTCGACGGTCCTCACGACGAACGCGAGCTCGTCCAGGTGGGCGAAGGCATCCACGCCCTGACGGCCGGTCGTCAGCAGCGGCCGGCGACCGACCTCCGGCAGGATGTGGGCAGCCTGTTGGAGCGAGCCCACCTCGAGCCAGCGGTCTCCCGGCCCGGCCACCCAGGCGGGACGGCGCAGGACCAGCAGGGGAACATGGACCTGCGCCGTAGCCCGTGCGGCGTGGGACGAGATCGTGGCGGCGAAGGGATGCGTGGCGTCGATGACCCGGTGGATGGACCGCTCGACGAGCCATCGGGCCAGCCCTGCCTCGCCCCCGAAGCCGCCCACCCGCACCTCACCCTCGGGGAGGGCAGGTTCGCGCACCCGGCCCGCCAACGAGCTCGTCACCTCCACCTGGGGTGCCGTGGCCAGGCACCGGGCCAGCTCCCTGGCCTCGGTCGTGCCGCCCAGGACGAGGACCCGCTGTCGCCCGCTCATGAACCGGGCGCGTCGTGGCTGAGCAGGCGACACCCCCGCCGCAGCAGGGAAGTCGACCGGCCCAGCTCGAGCGCGCCGGGCTGCGCAGCGGCTGGACCACCGGAGCATGCGCAACGGCGGCGACGGCCGCGGCATACACCGCTCTGCTCACCGGCGAGTTCCCGGACCCGGTGGCGATCACGCTGCCCAAGGGCCAGCAGCCGGCGTTCGCCCTCGCGGTGGAGGAGGCCGGTGACGGGTGGGCGATGGCGGGTGTGGTCAAGGACGCCGGCGACGACCCGGACGTGACCCACGGGGCGCTCGTGCGGGCGACCGTACGGCGCGGTGCGGCCGGCGCCGGGGTCACCTTCGTCGCCGGACCCGGCGTGGGCACCGTGACCCTCCCCGGCCTGCCGCTCCCCGTGGGCGAGCCCGCCGTCAACCCGGTGCCGCGGCAGATGATGCGCGACCACGTCGCGGCCATCGCCGAGCGACACGGCGACGGGGGCGACGTCGTGGTCGAGCTGTCCGTGGACGGCGGCGAGGAGATCGCGCGACGCACGTGGAACCCTCGCCTCGGCATCGTCGGCGGACTGTCCATCCTGGGCACCACCGGCATCGTGGTGCCGTACTCCTGCTCGGCATGGATCGACAGCATCCGCAGGGGGATCGACGTTGCCCGCGCCATCGGGCACACCCATGTCGCGGGGTGCACCGGCTCGACCTCCGAGCGGGTGGCGATCGCGGAGTACGCCCTGCCCGACGACGCCCTGCTCGACATGGGCGACTTCGCCGGCGCGGTCCTGAAGTACCTGCGGCGCCACCCGATCGACCGGCTGACCATCGCTGGCGGGTTCGCCAAGATGTCCAAGCTCGCGGCCGGTCACCTCGACCTGCACTCGGGCCGCTCCCAGGTCGACACCGGCTTCCTCGCGGGGCTGGCCCGGGAGGCCGGGGCCGACGAGCGGCTCGTCGCCGCCGTGGCGGGGGCCAACACCGGCCTGGAGGCGGCGCAGCTCTGCCTCGAGGCCGGGGTGGCGCTCGGTGACCGCGTCGCCGCGCAGGCCCGCGACGTGGCGCTCGGGGTGCTCCGTGGCGCGCCGGTCACCGTGGATGCGATCTGCATCGACCGCGCCGGCACGATCCTCGGCCGCGCCGTCCCGCGCGGACCACGCTGAGCGCCCGAGCCCACAGGATCGCCCTGGCCACGGTGACCGCCACGGTCCGGAGGGTCGTCCCGCCCAGGCGGCCCACCCCGGTCCAGAGAGCCGTCTTGGCGAGGGTGCCCAGCCCGACCCGGGTGGGGACAACGGCGCATCCGGAACTCCCCGTGTGGAGCTCATGACTCCTCGCGACCCGGGGCGCACCCACCTGACCCGTCGCCGCTGCGGTCCCGGCCAGGCGAGTAGAGGTAGCTGTCGCCGAACTGCTCGGCCCCGAGCACCCGGCCCACGAGGATCACGGCGGTGCGCCGGATTCCGGCCTCCCGGACCTGATCGGCGATGTCCGCCAGGGTGCCGCGCAGCACCACCTCGTCCGGCCGGCTGGCCATCGCCACCACCGCCGCCGGACACTGCGCCCCGTAGTTCGGCACCAGCTCGGCAACCACCTGGTCGACCAGGTGCGTCGCGAGGTGCAGGACGAGCAGGGCCCCGCTGCGGCCGAAGGTCGCGAGGTCCTCCCCCGGCGGCATCGCGGTCGCGCGCTGGGCCAGCCGGGTCAGGACGACGCTCTGGCCGACCGTGGGCACCGTCAGCTCGCGACCCAGCGCGGCCGCCGCGGCAGCGAACGCGGGCACGCCCGGCACCATCTCCCACGGCACCCCCGCCGCGTCGAGCCGGCGCACCTGCTCGGCGACCGCGCTGTAGATCGACAGGTCACCCGAGTGCAGCCGGGCCACGTCCAGCCCCGCCTCGTGAGCGGCCACGAGCTCGGCCGTGATCTGGTCCAGGTCCAGACCCGAGGTGTCCACGAGGCGGGCGCCGGGCGGGCACTGCGCCAGCAGCTCGGGCGGGACCAGGCTCCCGGCATACAGGCAGACCGGGGAGGCGGCGACGATGCGCTGCCCCCGCACCGTGATGAGGTCGGCCGCCCCGGGGCCGGCTCCGATGAAGCGGACGGTCATCGTGCCGCCTCCGCCGCACCCTGCGCCCCGTGCGAAGGCGGCGCCACCGGCTCCAGCGGCTTCGTCACCGCCCACTGGGTGACGGGCATCGCCGCGCGCCACCCGGTGAACCCGCCGACCGGCACGGCATGCGAGACCGCCACCCGGGTCAGCTCCCCTCCGTGGGTGGCATGCCACCGGGCGAGCAGTGCCTCGGACTCCAGCGTGACGGTGTTGGCGACCAACCGGCCGCCGGGACGCAGGGCGGACCAGCAGCCCTCCAGGAGACCGGGGGCGGTGAGGCCGCCACCGACGAACACCGCATCCGGTGCCGGCAGGCCACCAAGGGCCGCAGGCGCCGCACCCGTGACCACCCGCAGGCCCGGCACGCCCAGACGCGCGGCGTTTCCCGTGATCCGCGCCGCCCGGTCGGTCCGGGTCTCCACCGAGACCGCCCGACAGGTGCGGTGGGATCGCAGCCACTCGATCGCGATGCTGCCGGACCCGCCCCCGACGTCCCAGAGCAGCTCTCCCGGCGCCGGGGCGAGCGCCGCCAGCGTCACCGCCCGCACCTCCCGCTTGGTCAGCTGGCCGTCGTGGTCGTACGCCTCGTCCGGCAGGCCCGGCACCAGCGACAGGAGCGGACGCTCCGTCCTCTCAGGCGTGCGCCGGCAGTCCACCGCCACGACGTTCAGCGCCGCTCCCGGCGCGGCCTCCCAGGAGGCGGCCACGCCCTGGACCCGGCGTTCCTCGGCCGAGCCCAGCTGCTCGAGCACGACGACCTCGCTGGCACCGAAACCCCTGTCCCGCAACAGGTCCGCCACCGCCGCGGGCGTCGAGGCGTCGGCGCTGAGCACCAGCAACCGCACGCCGTCGTGCAGCTCACGAGCCACCGCCGACACGGGGCGACCGACTGCGCTCACCATCGTCGTGTCCTCGACCGGCCAGCCGAGCCGGGCGCAGGCCAGCGACACCGAGGAGGGATGGGGCAACACCTGCACCGCCGCGCTCCCGAGCTCCTCGACGAGCGCCCGGCCGATGCCGAACCACATGGGGTCGCCACTGGCGAGCACCACGAGGCCCGCCGCCCGGTGCTCAGCCACGAGGCCGGCGAGCGCGGGGCGCAGCGGCGTGGGCCAGGCGACCCGGAGCGCCCGCACGCCCTCAGGGAGCAGGTCCAGCTGGCGGGGTGCGCCCAGCACCACCCCGGCGCGCCCCAGCACCTCCCGCGCGGGCGACGCCAGTCCGGCCCAGCCGTCGGCACCGATCCCGACCACCGCGACGGTCTCCCCGCCCGCACCGTCCACCGGAGGATCACCCTGACCCTCCACCTGAGGTCGAGACTGCTGGGTGAGGTCTGTCGTGCGCACGACGGCACCGGCCTTCCTCGAGGTGTCCACGCCTCGGGTCAAAGGTCAATCGGGGTCGACGGCCGCAGTTCCTGGCTCGCGCGCGAACGCGCCCACAGTGGCGGGACCGCCCCGGACTGGGCCACACGGCATACCGCATGGCCGGCACCGGAGTTCCTGCCGCACCGTCGAGGGTGTCGGACGAGCCTATCCGCACCCTGTCCCGGGCTCCCCCGGCAGGCGTACCCTCGTGCAATGGCGACCGCCACTCAGGGCATGCCCGCCGTCGGCTGGGACGGTCACCTGCTCCTGCTGCACCGCAGCGAGGTCGAGCGCGGCGACGCGGTGGCCGAGTGGGTCCGCCACGGTCTCGAGTCCGACGAGCGGGTCATCTACGCCGAGCGCCCCGAGGAGTCGCCCGAGCGCACCCTGCTCGGGGTGCTGCACGAGCGCGGACTCGACACCGCCGCGGCGGTGGACGAGGGTCGGCTCGTCGTCCTGCCGGTCGGTGACTTCTACCCCCGCGAGGGCCAGGCGGCGCTCGTGGACCGGGCCCTCGACGAGGGGTTCCACCGGGTCCGCCTGTCCGCCGAGGCCCGCGTCGCGCTGAGCAAGGTGGCCCAGGACGACTACGAGCACTACGAGGACGCCATGGACGTGCTCTGCGCGACCCGGCCGGTGTCGGCGCTGTGCCAGTACGACCAGGGCAGCACCACCGGGTGGTGGCTGCGCCGCGCCACCGGCTCCCACCTCGGAGGTCTGCGCGAGACCCAGCTGCGCAGCACGCCGGCCCAGGGCGGGCTGTGCCTGGTCGGCAGCGTCGACCTCAGCAACGACCGGGTGCTCGAGGCCGTGCTCCAGCAGGCGACCGGTCTGCATGGCGAGCCCGGCGCCGCCAGCCCCGACGACGACCTGCTCTGGCTCGACGTGCGCGCCCTCGACTTCATCGACGTCGCGGGCTGCCGCGCGCTGGCCCGCTCCACCGAGCGTTTCCGTCGCGGTGGCGGTGGTGTGGTCCTGGTGGCTCCGAAACCGGTCGTCGACCGCACCCTGCACCTCATGGGGGTCGACGAGATGCAGGGCGTCGCGGTGGTCACGGGCCGGCCATGACTCCGGCCCTCGAGGGGCTGGTGCACAACGCCCTCATCCACACCTCCGACGACGAGCTGCTCGCGACCGCCGTGCCGTTCCTGCGTGAGGGGCTGGCCGGCGGCGGCGCGGCCGTCGCCGTGTGCAACGAGCAGCAGTGCGGCCTGCTCTCCGACGCCCTGGGCGACGACCGCCTCCAGCTGCTCCCCGGCGGCGGTCAGTACCGCCGCAGCACGATGGCCCTCGACGGCTACCGCCGGATGATGGAGGACGCCCTCGAGGAGGGCGTCAGCCGCGTCTGGCTGGTCAGTGACACCGACTTCGGCCAGAACCCCCTGCTGTGGCAGGAGTGGGCGCGCTACGAGGCCTACGTCAACCGTGCCCTCGCCGCGTTCCCGCTCACCACCCTGTGCCTGTATGACGCGCGGCGCCTCCCTGAGCAGGCCATCCGCTACGGGCGGATGACCCACCCGCGACTGGTGTCCGGCGCGTCCTGGGAGACCAACCACGACTACCTCGACCCCGACGCGTTCGCCCGGGCCATGCCGCCGGCGGACGAGCAGATCGAGGCGACCCCGTCGATGCGCGCGGTGCTGCACGACCGGATGGCGCTGTCACAGCTGCGGGAGGACTTCCGCCGGGCGATGCACTCCGTCGGCACCGACCCCGACGCCTCGGAGGAGTTCATCGCCGCGTTCAGCGAGGTGGCCGCCAACGCCCTGGTGCACGGCCTGCCGCCGGTGTGGGTGCGGCTGTGGGCCGCCCCGCAGCGACTGGCCTGCACCGTGAGCGACCACGGCTCCGGCTTCGCGGACGACTTCGCCGGCTACCTGCCGGAGGACCCCTACGGCCTGGCCGCCTCGGGCCGCGGGCTCTGGCTTGCCCGCATGCTGTGCGATCGCGTCGAGATGTGGTCGGATCCGGCAGGATTCACGGTGAGGCTGTCCACCTGGCCAGACTGACCCGACCAAGGAGCCCGTCCCGTGATCATTCTCGCCGGCTACATCCCCACTCCCGAGGGCCTGGCAGCGGTCGATGCCGCGATCGCCGAGGCGCAGCGCGACAACGCCCGCCTCGTCGTCGTCAACGCCGTGCACCACGGCAACTACGCCGACCCCAACTTCGCCGAGGGGCGCGACCTCGACGCCCTCGAGAAGCAGCTCGCCGCCTCCGGCGTGCCCCACGAGGTCCGCCAGCCCACCGAGGACACCGCCGCCGGCGACTCGATCCTCGCCGCGGCCCGTGAGGTCGGCGCCGACCTGATCGTCATCGGCCTGCGCCGCCGCTCCCCCGTCGGCAAGCTCATCACCGGCAGCACGGCGCAGCAGATCCTGCTCGAGGCCGAGTGCCCCGTGCTGGCGGTCAAGCCGCCGGCCTGAGCCACGGGACGCCCTCCTGGCTCAGCCGTCGAGGCCCATCAGCGCAACGAGGGCACCGGTGTCCAGGTGCTCCTCGACCGCGTCGGCGAGCCGGTCGAGCATGGCCTCCCGCCGCGCGGCGAACCCCGGCGCGGCGGTCTGCAGCGCCCAGGCGACCCCGGCCTGCTGCGCCACCTCCGCGAGGAACGCGCGCCGGAAGCCGTCGGACTCGAACGCCCCGTGCCACGTCGTGCCGTGCACCGCGCCCCGGCTCCACCCGTCGAGGAACGGGCTCACACCGGCCGCGTCCGCCGTCAGCGTGGCGCTGCCGTGGTGGATCTCGTATGCCGCGACCTCCTGCCCGCGCCACTCACCCCGGGGTGTCCCCAGCAGCTTCTCCGGCGCGAAGGTCACCCGCGTCGGCAGCAGCCCGAGCCCGGGAACCGTTGAAGCAGAAGGCGACTCGACGGCGGCGCAGTCGTCGACGACCTCGGCCAGCATCTGGTAGCCACCACAGATCCCGAGCACCGGCCGGCCGGCCGCGGCCCGGGCCAGGACCGCGTCGGCCAGGCCGCGCTCACGCAGCCACGCCAGGTCCGACAGCGTCGCGCGCGTGCCGGGCAGCACCACCAGGTCCGCGCCGGCGACGACGTCGGGGTCGGCGGTGACGCGCACATCGACACCGGGCTCGGCGGCCAGGGCGTCCACGTCGGTCGCGTTGGAGACCCTCGGGAAGCGGACCACCGCCACGGACAGGGTCGCCCCCGCCGCCCGGGCGGCGTCCCCCCCGCCCGCCCCACCCGACCAGCCCGCGATGGCGAGCGCGTCCTCGGAGTCCAGCCACACGTCGTACAGGAAGGGCAGGACGCCGAGCACCGGGTGGCCGGTGCGCTCCTCGAGCATGCGCAGCCCCGGCTGCAGCAGGCCGAGGTCGCCGCGGAACCTGTTGACGACCCAGCCGCGCACGTGCGCCTGGTCGGCCTCGTCGAGCAGGGCGAGCGTGCCGTACATCGCGGCGAACACCCCGCCGCGGTCGATGTCGCCGACGACCACGACCGGCAGGTCGACCGCGCGGGCCAGGCCCATGTTGACGTAGTCGCCCTCGCGCAGGTTGATCTCCGCCGGGCTGCCGGCACCCTCGGCCACGACCACGTCGTGGCGCCCTGCGAGGTCCTCGAACGCCTCGAACGCCTTCTGCGCCAACACCTTTCGTCCCTTGGCCCACTCCCCCGCCCGGAGCTCGCCGAAC
>DASSPC010000159.1:0-2356 GCA_035699865.1 Oryzihumus sp.
TAGGAGTTGTTGACCTCGTAACGGTGACGGTGCCGCTCCTCGACCTTGGTCGAGCCGTAGGTCTCGGCAACCACCGACCCCTCGGCGAGCGCCGCGGGGTACAGGCCCAGGCGCATCGTGCCACCGAGGTCACCGGCCCCCTCGACGAACGCCTTCTGCTCCTCCATCGTCGCGATGACCGGGTGCTCGGTGCCCGGGTCGAACTCGCTGGAGGAGGCGTCGGCGATGCCGGCGACCGTGCGGGCGTACTCGATCACCATGCACTGCAGGCCCAGGCAGATGCCCAGGGTCGGCACGCCCCGCTCGCGGGCCCAGCGCAGCGCGCCGAGCTTGCCCTCGATGCCGCGGACGCCGAAGCCGCCGGGCACGAGCACCGCGTCGACACCGCCGAGCGCCTTCTGCGCGCCGGACTCGGTCTGGCACTCGTCGCTGGCGACCCAGCGGATGCGGACCTTGGCGTCATGGTGGAAGCCGCCGGCGCGCATGGCCTCGGTGACCGACAGGTAGGCGTCGGGCAGGTCGATGTACTTGCCCACCAGGGCGATCTCGACCTCGTGCTCGGGGTTGTGCACGCGGCGCAGGAGCTCGTCCCAGTCGTGCCAGTCGACGTCGCGGAACGGCAGGCCGAGGCGGCGGATGACGTAGGCGTCCAGGCCCTCGCCGTGCAGCACCTTGGGGATGTCGTAGATGCTCGGCGCGTCGACCGCGGCGGCGCACGCCTCGGTGTCGACGTCGCACATCAGCGAGATCTTGCGCTTGATGCCCTCGGGGATGACGCGGTCGGCGCGCAGCACGAGCCCGTCGGGCTGGATGCCGACCTGGCGCAGCGCGGCCACGGAGTGCTGCGTCGGCTTGGTCTTCAGCTCACCGCTGGGGGCGAGGTAGGGCACGAGCGACACGTGCAGGAAGAAGACGTGGTCACGACCCACGTCGTGGCGCACCTGGCGGGCGGCCTCGAGGAAGGGCAGCGACTCGATGTCGCCGACGGTGCCGCCGATCTCGGTGATGATCACGTCGGGGCGCTTGTCGGCCGAGCCCTCGGCGGTGGCGCGCATGCGCGCCTTGATCTCGTTGGTGATGTGCGGGATCACCTGGACGGTGTCGCCGAGGTACTCCCCGCGGCGCTCCTTGGCGATGACCTGGCTGTAGACCTGGCCGGTCGTCACGTTGGCGGAGCCGTCGAGCTCGACGCCGAGGAACCGCTCGTAGTGGCCGATGTCCAGGTCGGTCTCGGCCCCGTCCGCGGTGACGTAGACCTCGCCGTGCTGGAACGGGTTCATCGTCCCGGGGTCCACGTTGAGATAGGGGTCGAGCTTCTGCATCGTCACCCGCAGTCCGCGGGCCCGAAGCAGGTGTCCGAGGCTCGAGGCCGTGAGCCCCTTGCCGAGCGAAGAGGCGACGCCTCCGGTCACGAAGATGTGCTTTGTCTGCTCAACCACGGACTTGCACTCTACGTCATCGGCGGGCCCTCGGAGTACCACGCCAGCCATGTCGCGGCCGTGTCGTCTCCGTCGGGCAGCGCCGCGGCGGCCGAACGCCCCTGCCGGGCAAGACGTTCGCGCAGGTCGGGGTCGGTGAGCACCGTTCGTGTGGCATCCGACACGGCCGCCGGGTCCCCTGCGGGGACGAGCAGGCCGACTCCCTCGACGAGGTCGTGCAGCCCGCCGACGTCGGTGGCGACCACCGGTGTGCCGGCCGCCATGGCCTCCTGCACGACCAGTGCCCGGGCCTCCCACGCGCTGGGCAGGACGAACACCTCGGCCGCGCGCAGCCACCGGTCGGCGTCGCGGCGGGCACCCACGAAGTGGACCGGTGCCGCGACCTGCTCGACCAGCCCCTCCAGCTCGCCCAGCAGCCCCTCGTCGCCGTCACCGACGACCACCCACGTGGCCGGCGTCCACAGCCGGGACGCGGCGCGGACGAGCACGTCGAGGTCCTTCTGCGGGGCGATCCGCGAGATGGTCAGCACCAGCGGCCGGCCGGGGTCGACCTCGAGCCCGGCCTCCGCCAGCAAGGCCGCCCGCTCGGCGCTTCGACCCTCCCGGTCCAGCGGCCCCCGGGCCAGCAGTGCGGGGACGCGCGGGGACGGCACGGGGGCCAGGCGGGTATCGCGCGCACCCAGGTCGCGGGACTGGTCCACCAGGTCGCTGCTCGCCCCGGTGACCAGGTCCGCCCGCCGGGCCACGAGGCGCTGGGCCAGCTCCTTCAGGCGCAGCCGCCCTGAGCTGGCGAGGACCGCGTTGTGCTGGGAGACCACGAGGCGGGGCCGGCGCAGGCCGACGGTGACCAGGGTGGCCAGCAGCCCGGCCTGGTGCCCGTGGGCGTGCACGACGTCGCTGGCGGCGGCGAGCCGGCG
>DASSPC010000160.1:0-9183 GCA_035699865.1 Oryzihumus sp.
GCAAGTCGACGCTGCTGGACACCGTCGCCGGCTTCGTCCAGCCGCGGGCGGGCACGGTGTTCCTGGACGGACGGCTGGTCGCCGGTGCGGGGCGGACGGTGCCGCCGGAGCGCCGCGACGTCGCCGTGGTGTTCCAGCAGACCACCCTGTGGCCGCACCTGAGCGCGGTGGACACGGTGGCCTACCCGCTGCGGCGCCGGGGCGTGCCCCGGGAGGCCGCACGGCGCCAGGCGGCCGAGCTGCTGGGGCGGCTGCACGTGGGGCACCTGGCCGCGCGGCGCCCGGCGGAGCTGTCCGGCGGCGAGCAGCAGCGGGTCGGGCTGGCCCGGGCCCTGGCGCGCGGTGCCTCGCTCTACCTCTTCGACGAGCCCACGGCACACCTGGACACGCACGTGCGGGACGTGTTCCTGCAGGAGATGGCCGAGCGGCAACGGGCGACGGGCGCGGCGGCGGTCTACTCCTCCCACGACGCCGCCGAGGCCCTGGCGCTGGCCGACCGGGTGGCCCTGCTCGATGCCGGCCGGGTGGTTCAGGTCGGGGCACCGCAGGAGGTGTACGACCGCCCGGTGCACGAGTGGGCCGCCCGGATCACCGGTCCGGGCACGGTGCTGGACCTGCCCGAGGGCAGGGCCCTCGTCCGGCCGGAGTGGGCGACCCCGGACGGCCCGGAGCCCGGTCGGCTGGTGGGCGTCCGCTACCGGGGGCCGTGGACGGACCTGCTGGTGGAGACCCCCGGAGGCGTCCTGCTCCTGCGCGAGCCGGGGCGCAGCCCGCGATCGGTCGGCGAACCGCTGCCCTGGCGCCTGCTGCACCGCTGGGTGCTGCCGGGCACCGTCGACCGCGCCCCCGCCGCGGTCGCGCCTCAGCCGAGCACCGCGGCCGGACCGGGGTGATCGACGCCGTCGTTGACGATCGCCAGGTGGTGGTGGGTGTAGTGCTTCAGGGAGGCCAGCTGCCGGGCGCTGAGCCGGTCGCACACCCACTCCCAGTGCAGCGCCACCCAGTCGCCGGGCACCAGGTCGGGCGCGAGCGTGACGCCGTCGAGGGCCCGCACCGCGGTCTCCACCCCCGGCGGGCCGAGCTCGAGGCGGCGGCCGTCCCAGGTCAGCGCCCGCGACTCCACGACCACCTGGTCGCCGGTGACCGAGAGCACCTGCCCCCAGCGGATCCGGCACCGGTCGAGGACGGTCAGCGCGGCCCGGTGCCGGCGGTCGTCGCCGAGCAGCCCGATCCAGGGGTAGATGCAGAAGACGTGGAAGCCGTGCGTGGGCAGCCCGCCCGCCAGCACCCCCTCGGCGAGGCTGGCGAACCGCGGCCCGGCGCGGTGCCGGAACCGGTCCTCCATGGAGTCGCCGACGACGGC
Organism: Oryzihumus sp.; assembly: GCA_035699865.1. GTDB lineage: Bacteria > Actinomycetota > Actinomycetes > Actinomycetales > Dermatophilaceae > Oryzihumus. The sequence continues at coordinate 1,364 of DASSPC010000160.1, forward strand.
GGTGCCCACCCGCGGCAGCAGCCCGTTGCCCACCCAGTACGCCTCGACCACCCGCGCGTCCAGGGGGTCGGGGATCCCGACCGCCCCCGCGATGAGCTCCAGGTAGGGCCAGGCGCCCTCGAACTGGCGGGCCATCAGCCGCATCCCGGTGTCGACCACCCCGGCGCTGCCCATCTCCAGGAAGGCGGCGTTGTCGGCCGGCCCGCAGTAGCCGTGCGAGTTGGGCGGGAACGCGTACCGCGCGAACAGCACCGGGCCCGGCGACTCGCGCAGCTCAGCCGCTGAGGACATCGAGGCCGTCCTCCTCGCCGAAGACCGCGAGCGCGTCACGGGCCTCCTCCTCGGTCATCCGCTCCAGGGCGAAGCCGCTGTGGATGAGGATGTGGTCGCCCGGGGCCGGCGGTTCCTCGAGCAGCCCGATGTTGACCGTCCGGACCACCCCGGCCACGTCGACGTCGGCCAGGTCGCCTCCCGCCTGGAGGCTGACGACCCGGCCCGGCACCCCGAGGCACACGGTCAGCCCCCCGCCCCGGTCGCGACCGTGGCCGGGCCGCGCAGGGTCACCGAGACGACGGTCAGCTCGTCCCCGCCGGTGACGTCGACGTCCTCACCGCCGCAGGACGGGCAGACCGCCCACGGGTCCATCGACTCGTTCACGTCACCGCAGGTCCGGCAGTCCACGGTGACGGGGACGACCTCGAGGTCGACCTGCGCCTCCGCGGCGACCGTGCCGGCCGCGACCATGGCAAAGGCCTGGCGCAGCGAGTCGAGCACCACCCGCTGCCGGACCCCGGCCCGGACCAGGACGCCCCTCACCGGCCGACCGTCGGCGCGCCGCAGCACCGCCTCGACGATGCCTTCACACAGCCCGAGCTCGTGCATCGGTACCCCTCACATCGCGCGGATCTTCAAGTAGCGCTGGATGTCGGGCATCGCGGCCCGGACGGCCACGCCGAGCCCGACGAGCAAACCCAGCCGGATGAGCCATCGCATGGTCATCGCCTCCTCTCCGGTGCCTCCCGGTCCGGCCCGCCGGGCCCTGCGCCCACGGGTGCTCCGACCGGCGCCGCCCCCTCGACCGGCGCCCGCACGGCCTCGTCGACCAGCCGCAGGACCAGCGCGGCGGCGGCGTCCAGCACGGCGGTGACCGGCGCGGACAGGCCCAGCCCGTCGTCCAGGGAGGCGGGCTGGCAGCCGAGCACGCGGACCCGGCCGAGCCGGCCGCCGAGGCGCGGCACCATGGCCAGCACCGCCTGCGGGGCCAGGTCGTGGGCGTCCAGCATCGAGACCGGTGCCGCCTCGGCCGCGGCCAGGTCGGGCTCGATGACGAACAGGGTCCCCGGCTCGGCCGAGCGGTCGACGGCGTCGACGAGGACGAGGCCGTCCCACCCGTCGACCAGCTCGTAGGCCAGGTGGATCCCGCCGATGCCGAAGTCCTTCGCGGTCACGCCCTCGGGCCAGACGTGCCCGGCCAGCCGCCCCATCACGGCCGAGCCGAACCCGTCGTCACCGCGGAAGATGTTGCCGACGCCGGCGACCAGGACCCGGTTCACGTCGCCCCCTCCAGCACCTCGACCTCGTCCGGGGAGAAGTACAGGTAGCGCCCGTGCGCGAGGACCAGGTCGTGCGCCGGGTCGTCCTCCACCACCACGGCCAGGTGGTCGCCCCCGTCGACGTCGTGGAAGACGGCCGCGACGGTGGCGGTGCGCCCGGCCAGGAACATGTCCTGGGCGTCGGCCGGGCGGGACCCGGGGCGCAGCAGCACCCGGCTGCCCCGGCGCACGCTGCGCCCGCCCACGTCCAGCTCGTCGGTCTCCGGGGACACGCCGGCGTCCCGCCCCGGGTCCCACCACGGCAGCTCCCCCGCGGTCGCCGGGTCGCCCGCCCGAGCGCCCGGCCACGCGTCCCCGGTGACCTGCCGCAGGTAGCGCACCGCGCCGTGCAGCCGGTCCATGACGTCCGCCGGCATCCCGCTGACCTCGTCGAGCAGCGCGGCGGCGCGGGCATCGGTGCTGCGGGCCGTCTGCTGCTCCTCGTCGGTGAGCGTCAGTGCCCGCAGCGTGAGCAGCTCGTCGACCTCGGTGGCGTCGTAGAACGCGACCGGGCTCTCCGGCGCCACCTGCGGGTGGTCGTAGAGGATGATCGGCGAGGCCAGCACCATGTCGTTGCTCCCCGGGTCTCCCACGAGCACCGGGTACGTCCCTTCGTGGTGACAGCTCGCAGCGTACGCGCGGGCCCACTCGGGCGGGTCCATCATCGACAGCAGCCTCCCGCCACTGACCCGCACGAGCAGGTGCGCGGCGACCAGGGCCCGGCGCAGCGCCGCCTCCCGGCCCGGCACGGGACGCCCCGGCTGCGCGGCGGTGGTGTTGTCCAGCCGCACCTCCAGCCGGGTCAGGCCGTACGGCCCCGGCAGCCGGTGCGCCTCGACCCGCAGCACCCCGGTGAGGGGCAGACGGGTGCGGCGCAGCCGGCCGACCGGACGGCCGTCCGGTCCGCTGAGCAGCTCGGTGTCCACTCCCGGGGGTATGCCGACCGGCAGCTCCCGCGGTCCGCTCGCCAGGTCGGCCAGGGACAGGGCGAGGTCCACCTCCCGCTCGACGGCTTCGTCCCAGGGCAGCCACCTGCGGTCCCCCACGGCGAGCGCGGGCACGTCCACGAACGAGCCACCGCGCACGGCCTGCACCTCACGCCGCTGCACCTGCAGGAACCGCGCGCGCACCTCCAGCCACGGGTCGGCCCCCTCCAGCAGCAGCTCGGTGCGCGTCCCGGACCGCTCCGAGGGGTCGGCGACCACGACGTCGGGGGCCATGAGCACGCCGAACTGCCAGCGCACCCGGTTCTTCGGGTCGTCGGCCCGGTAGGGGTAGAGCAGGTAGCCCTCGTAGAGGACGGCGTCGGCGAGCGGGCGCACCTGCTCGAACGTGGTCACCGGTCCGCCTCCTTGAGCAACCGCTCCACCGCCTCGTCCCAGGTGGTCAGGGCGTGCGTGGCCCGGTAGGCGTACAGCGCGTCGAAGGTCTCCCGCCCCAGCCGCAGCCAGGCGCTGCCCGGGAAGTGCAGGTCCATCGCCTCCCGCCACACCGCGACCGGCAGGGCGAAGGCGGACTCCTTGTGCCACGGCACCGGCTCCACACTGACCCCGCCGGGTCCACCGGTGAACACCGTGCCGGTGAACAGCAGCAGCAACGGCACCGACCCCTCCCGCAGTGCGTAGAGGTACTTGTGCGCGGCGACGTCGAAGTCGTAGCTGCACGGCACCGGCAGCACCACCTCGGTCTCGCCCGTGAAGCCGGGCACCATCTGGGTGGCGAAGGCGAGCTGCAGCGGCTTGAGCGTCTCGCCCCACCGGCGCCGCTCGCCGAAGAGGTCCACCAGCCCGGCCGCCTCGGCGTCGTCGTAGCGTCGCCGCAGCGGCTCGACCCGGATCTGGACCCGCAACGCCACGGCATACACCGGGGTGCCCGTCGTCTCGGTGACCCGCAGCCGCAGGTTCACCGTCGGGGCGGCGGCGTAGCGGTCGGCTTCCGCGCCGACGCAGGCGAGCTCGAGGTCGGCCACGTCAGCCGCCCGGGCTCGCGGCGCTGCGCTCGCGCAGCCGGTCGAAGAACCCCTCGATCTGCGCCCAGACCTCCGCGCCCCCGGCGAACCCGGTCCAGTGGCTGCGGACCAGCCCGACCAGCTCGTAGCAGGCGTCGATGGGCACGACGAAGCACTCGAACGCCCCCTGGTGCCGGCGCACGAGCGCGGCCTCCACGTCGACGGCCACCCCGGCCAGCGCGGGGTTGGCCGCCTCGACCTCGGCCCAGGCGTCGAGCTCCAGCGTCGACTCGGTCGCCCCGCCCGGCCCGGGGTAGCAGCCGACCACGTGCTCCACCCCGCTCTGGCGGAAGAAGAAGGCCAGGTCCACCGGCACCTGCAGCCGGTCCCAGCCGGCCGGGGTGAGGGCGAACCCGGTCACCCGGCGCACCTGCGTCGGCACCGCCCGGTAGCGCAGCCCGCCGGCGCCCGCGCCGGTGAACAACAGGTAGCAGCCGCGGCAGGTGCACAGCAGCCGGTGGTTGTCCAGGTCCGCGACGTGCCCGTGCCCGGGCCCGACGGGCTCGTCGCACATCTCGCACCGCTCGCCCGGCCGCGGCGGTTCCCGGCGTCGGCCGACCCGCTGCAGGGGGTCCAGGGGTATGCCGCCCGGTCCCCGGCCGCCCGCCGCCTGCACCGGCGCCCGCGGGTCGGCCGCGAGCGGTCGCAGGCCGGCGAACCCCGAGGCGCGGGGTGCTGGCGAGCCGGTCACACCGCCGCCTCCCGTGGCAGGGCGACCCGCCACCCGGTGCCCTCGGGCAGCAGGGGCAGGGGGTCGAGGTGGCGCCCGTCCGGGGACAGGGACCGCCCGGCCAGCCGCACGTCGTACCGGCTGCCGCACGCGGCGCAGGTGAGCTCCTCGCCCTCCAGCGTGCCGCCGCTGAGCGGGGCCGCGCAGGTGGCGCACGCGTCGCGGTAGGCGTACGGGGTGCTGCCGAGCGCGCAGACCGCGACCGGGAGCCCGCCCACCAGCCGGCGGGCGACGTGGCCGGCGGCGACCGCGACCTCGAGGTGCGCCCAGCCGTCGTCGGAGACCTCCGCGGCCTCCGCGGCCTCCACGGCGGCCGGCGCGGACTCGGAGGGTGGGCGCCCGATCTGCAGCAGCGGCAACGGCTTCTCCCGCGCGGCCACGCCCTGGACGTCGACCGCAAGGACCTCCGGCGCCGCGTCCAGGACGGCCCGCTCGATGGTCGTGGTGACGGTCACGGACGAGGACGGGCAGCCGTCGCAGCTGCCTTCGAGGCGCAGGTGGGCCACCCCGTCGGCGTCGACGCCGGCGTACTCGATCCCGCCGGCGTGCGAGCCCAGGTAGGGACGGACCCGGTCCAGTGCCTGCTGGATCCGGGTGTCCACGTCGTCGGGGTGCAGGTCGTGCAGCACCAGCAGCGAGCCGACCAGGTCGTCCCCGGCGAGCCGGCGCACCAGCAGCTCGCCGCCGTCGACCTCATCCAGGAGGTCGACGACGCGGGCCAGCCCCGCGCCATACAGGGCGACCAGGGCACGGACCAGCTCCTCCGCGCGGTCCGCGGCGAGAGGGTCGGGGCCGTCGTGGAAGGCGTCCAGCAGCAGCTCCACGCGGCTGGCCAGCTCCTGCGCCTCGTGCCGGTTCATCGCGGCCGCCGGTCAGTAGATCGTGGCGGCCATGGCCGGTGAGTGGACCTGCTCGACCACCGCGCCGTTGCCGGTGAACAGGTGCACCCCGCACGGCAGGCACGGGTCGAAGCTGCGCACCGCCCGCATGATGTCGATGCCCTTGAACGTCTCCGGTGGGTTCTCCTCGAAGATCGGGGTGTTCTGCACCGCGTCCTCGTAGGGCCCGGGCGTGCCGTAGACGTCACGGACGCTGCCGTTCCACGGGGTCGGCGGGTAGGGGTGGTAGTTGGCGATCTTGCCGTCGCGGATGACCATGTGGTGGCTGAGCACCCCGCGGACCGCCTCGGTGAACCCGCAGCTGATCGCGTTGTCCGGCACCGTGAACGGCGTCCACGTCTCGGTCCGCCCGGCGCGCACCTCGGCCAGCGCCTCGTCGACGAAGTGCAGCGCGAGCGCGGCCGTGTAGGCCTGGAAGTAGGTCCGGGCGCGGTCCCGCTCGATCGCGTTGCTCCACTGGGGGATCTTCCACTCGAAGCTCACCTCGGGCTTGAGCGCCGTGCGCGGCAGGGTGATCTGCACGCTGTGCCCGGTGGCCCTGACGTAGTCGGTGTTGACCAGGCCGGACAGCGCGGTCGACCACAGCCGGGCGATCGGGCCGCCGCCGGTGTCGAGGGCCAGGTGGTCGGTGCCGTCGAACCAGCGCGGCGACATGGTCCAGCTGTAGTTGCCCGCGAAGTCCCGCCTGGCCGGCTTGGGGACCGTGTGCTGGTTCCACGGGTGGCGCCGGTCGACCGGGTTGCCGAGCGGGTCCTTGTCGACGAACACCTCGTAGCCGTCCTGGGCCCAGTCCTCGTAGTAGGAGTGGCCGAGCAGGATCCGCATCCCGAGGTTGATGTCGACCAGGTTGTTCGTGACCAGCTGGCCGTCGACGACGATGCCGGGGGTCACGAACATGCGCTTGCCCCAGTCGTTCATGCGCCGGTAGGTGAAGTCGCAGACCGCCGGGTCGTTGAGGCTGCCCCAGCAGCCGAGCAGCACGCGGCGCTCCCCGACGTGCTCGTAGCCGGGCAGCGCCTCGTAGAAGAAGTCGAACAGGTCATCGTGCAGCGGCACGACCTTCTTCATGAACTCCACGTAGCGCATGAGCCGGGTGAGGTAGTCGGTGAACAGCTGGATCGTGGCGACGGTGCCGACCCCGCCGGGGTAGAGCGTCGAGGGGTGGACGTGCCGGCCCTCCATCAGGCAGAACATCTCCCGCGTCATCCGGCTCATCTGCAGGGCCTCGCGGTAGAACTCGCCCTCGAGCGGGTTCAGCGAGCGCATGATGTCGCCGATCGTGCGGTAGCCGTGCTCGCCGGCGTGCGGCGCCTCGGTGCTGTTGGCCCGCTCCAGGACGCCGGGGTTGGTCTCCTTGACCATGCGCTCGCAGAAGTCCACCCCGACCAGGTTCTCCTGGAAGATGTTGTGGTCGAACATGTACTCCGCGGCCTCGCCGAGGTTGATGATCCACTCGCCGAGGGCCGGCGGCGCGATCCCGTAGGCCATGTTCTGGTTGTAGACCGAGCAGGTGGCGTGGTTGTCCCCGCAGATCCCGCAGATCCGGCTGGTGATGAAGTGGGCGTCGCGCGGGTCCTTGCCCTTCATGAAGATGCTGTAGCCGCGGAAGATCGACGAGGTGCTGTGGCACTCGCGGACCTCCTTGGCCTTGAAGTCGATCGTGGCGTAGATGCCCAGGCTCCCGACGATCCGGGTGATCGGGTCCCACGCCATCTCGACGACGTCACCGGACTGCTTGGTCGTGGTGGTCATGTCGGTCCGCCCTCCGTCACCAGGACTTGGTGTAGCCGGTCTGCAGCACGTTCCCCTTGGTGCGCCACTTCGGCTCCTTGTCGACCGTGTTCATCGTGATGCCGCGCAACCGGCGGATGACCGTGCCGTACATCGTGCTGGCGCCGGCCGAGACCTTGCTGCCGGGCGGCTCGTCCATGAACGGCATGAACTTGTCCGGGAAACCCGGCATGGTGCACGCGATGCAGATGCCGCCGACGTTGGGACAGCCGCCGACCCCGTTGATCCAGCCCCGCTTGGGCACGTTGCACTTCACCACCGGCCCCCAGCAGCCGAGCTTGACCAGGCACTCGGGGGTGCCGTACTCCGTGGCGAACTGGCCCTGCTCGTAGTAGCCGGCCCGGTCGCAGCCCTCGTGGACGGTCGCCCCGAACAGCCAGCGTGGGCGCAGCGCCTCGTCCAGCGGGATCATCGGCGCCTGCCCGGCCACCTGGTAGAGCAGGTAGACCAGCGTCTCGGACAGGTTGTCGGGGTGCACCGGGCAGCCCGGCACGCAGACGATGGGCAGCCCCGCCTTGGACTTCCAGCCCCAGCCCAGGTAGTCGGGCACGCCCATCGCGCCGGTCGGGTTGCCCGCCATGGCGTGGATCCCGCCGTATGCCGCGCACGTCCCCACCGCGACGACGGCGGTGGCCCGGGGGGCCAGGCGGTCCAGCCACTCCGAGGTGGTCATCGGCTGGCCGGTGGCGGGGTTGTTGCCGAAGCCGCACCAGTAGCCCTCGGACTTGATCTTCTCGTTGGGGATCGACCCCTCGACGACGAGGACGAACGGCTCGAGCTCGCCGCGGTCGGCCTTGTGC
>DASSPC010000161.1:0-5819 GCA_035699865.1 Oryzihumus sp.
CAGCGGCACGAAGGTGACCATGCCCGGCACCATCAGCGTCCCCATGACGACGGCGAAGAGGGCCTTCTTGCCCCGGAACTCCAGCTTGGCCAGGGCGTAGCCGAGCATCGAGCAGAACACGAGGTTGCCGAGCGTGACGACCCCGGCGACGAGGACCGAGTTCAGGAAGAACCGCGGGAAGCTCAGCTGGCTGAACAACCGGGTGTAGTTGTCCAGGGTCGCGGTCCCGGGCCACCACGTCGGCGGGACGCGCCGCAGCTCGCCCTCGCCCTTGAAGCTGCCGAGCAGCATCCACACGAACGGCCCGACGACGGCGACGAGGCCGACGGTCAGCACGGCATACAGCCACCAGCGGCCGCGGGTTCGGTTGTCGTTCAACGAGATCGCACCTGCCTCAGGTGTTGGACCGCAGGGCGCGGAACTGCAGCGCGGTCAGCGCGACGATGACCACGAACATCACGTAGCTCATGGCTGACGCGAAGCCGTAGTTGCCGAAGCCGAACTGCTTGTAGGTGTACATGGACATCGACATGGTGGAGTTCAGCGGCCCGCCGTCGGTCATGACGAACGGCTCCTCGAAGAACTGCAGGTAGCCGATGCCGGTGGTGACGCTGACGAACAGGATCGTCGGGCGCAGCATCGGCAGGGTGATGTGGCGGAACCGCTGCACGGGCCCGGCGCCGTCGATCGCGGCCGCCTCGTGCAGCAGCGCCGGCACCGACTGCAGGCCGGCCAGGAAGATCACCATGGCGGTGCCGAAGTTGCGCCACGTCGCCATGACGATGAGCGAGGGCATCGCCCACGTGGTCGAGCCGAGCCAGTCCGGGCCCTGGATGCCCACCCAGCCGAGCATGGTGTTGAGGACGCCGCTGTCGGGCTGGAGGATGAACCGCCATACCACCGCGACCGCGACGATCGAGGTCACGACCGGCATGTAGTAGCCGACCCGGAAGAGCCCGCGGAACCGGGTGATCCCCTTGTCCAGGGCCAGCGCCGCGAGCAGCGCGACCACGAGGGTGAGCGGCACGCCGACGACGACGAAGTACGCCGTGTTGAACGCCGCCTGCCGGAACGTCGGGTCCGCGAGCACCTTGGCGTAGTTGGCGAACCCGACCGGGTTCACCGAGAACGGGGAGTGCAGGTCCCGCTGCTTGATGTCCGTGAAGCTCATGTAGAGCGAGGACAGCACCGGCCATGCGGTGAAGACGGTGAAGAGCAGGCAGAACGGCAGGGCAAGGACCCACGCGGCCAGCCCCTGTCGCGAGCGGCCCGAGGACCGCCCGCGGGAGGGGGACGGTGACGCCCCCGGGGGCGTCACCGTCCCGGGCCGCAGGGTGTCAGCTACCGGTGCCAATGGAGTCGGCCTTGGCCTGGACCGTCTTGAGCGCGGCCGCCGGGTCGGAGCCGGTCTTCATGACCGTCTCCATCTGCGTGTCGAACGCGTCGGCGACCTGCTCCCAGGTGGCGATCGCGGGCGGCGCCTGGGCGTCCTTGAGCTGCTCGCCGAAGGCCTTCAGGCGCGCGTCACCCGACAGGCTCGGGTCGGACCAGGCGGACTGCACGGACGGCAGGTCGGTGGAGAGCTGGTACCACTTCGACTGGGTCGCGGGGTCGGACAGCCACTTGACGAACTTCCACGCGCTGTCGCGGTTCTTGGAGGCCTTGAACACGGCGAAGTCGGAGCCGCCGACGAAGGAGGTCGCGCTGACCTTCTTGGGCATGGGCATCACGCCGTACTTGTCCTTGAAGCCGGCGCCGCCGAGCTTCTCGACCGCACCCATCTCCCAGGGACCGGAGATGAACATCGGGATCGAGCCGTTGACGAAGTCCTGCTCGAGCTGGCCGTCCGGCAGCTCCTTGGGCGACAGGCCCTCGGTGAAGTAGCTCTGGTAGTACTTCACGGCCTCCGCGAGCTGCGGGGTGTCGAAGGTGAACTTCTTCTGGTCGTCGGTGGCGATCTTGGCGCCGTTGGACCAGCCGAAGGGCATGATCGTCTGCCACGAGCCGGTCTTGCCGGCCTGCAGGTCGATGCCCCACTTGGTGTGGGCCTTGGACTGCAGCGCCTTGGCCATGGCCTTCAGGCCGTCCCAGTCGGTCGGCAGGGTGGTGACGCCGGCCTTGGCGGCGAGGTCCTTGCGGTAGTACACGAGACGGGTCTCGACGTACCACGGCACACCGTAGGAGGTGCCGTTCACCTCGGTGGTCTTCTGCGCGCCCGGGAAGAACGAGGCGGAGTCGATCGACTTCGGCGTCGGGTCCAGGGCGTTCTGGCCGGCGAACTCGCCCATCCAGGTGGTGCCCACCATCGCGGCGTCCGGCGTCTTGCCGGCCGTGATCGCGGTGGTGAACTTGTCGTGCGCCGCGTCCCACGGGATCGGCGTGACCTTGACCGTGACACCGGGGTTCTGCGCCTCGAACTCCTTGGCCAACGTCGGCAGGTTCTCGCCCTCGGTGCCCATCGCCCAGATGTTGATGGTGCCGGTGGCCTTGCCGGAGCTGATGTCCTTGGCGCTGCTCTGCCCGCCGGCGGTCTCGGTCGAGCGGCCGCACGCGGTCAGCGCGAGGGCCGCGGTCGCCATGGCGGCGACGGCGATCACGTGGGGGTGGCGTCTCATCAGGTGTTCCTCCTCGGCGGGGCGGTGCCCCGGGTGGTCGTCGGTGAGGTGGGGGTGTGTGCGGCTGCCGTGGTGGCACGGTCCTTCGCGGTGCAGCCGCAGGAGGAGCGAAGGACGAGGTCGGTGGGGAGCACGATCGGCGCCGGGCGGGCCGGCAGCCCGGTGATCCGCTCGTGCAGCCGGGTCGCCGCGGCCTGGCCGAGCTCGCGCATCGGCTGGCGCACGGTGGTCAGGCCCGGGGTGATGTAGCGGGCGGTCATCACGTCGTCCCAGCCCACGATGGCGATGTCGTCGGGCACGCGGACGCCGCTGCCCTCGAGCCGCTTCATCACGGCCAGGGCGAGCTCGTCGTTGGCGCAGACCAGCCCGTCGACCTTGACCCGGCGGCGCAGGATCTCCTCGGCGACCTGCACGCCGGCGGCCTCGAGGAAGGGCACCCGCAGCGGGGGCCGCCGGACCGGGATGTCGGCCGCGGCGTGCGCCAGCCGGAAGCCGGTGTAGCGGGCCTGCACGTCGGAGGAGCTGTCGGGGTCACCGACGAAGACGAGGTGGGTGCGCCCGTGGCTGAACAGGTGCGCGGTGAGCGCCCGCGCGCTCTCGGTGCTCTCGGTCACCACGGCGTCGGTGCCGGGCACCTGCGGCCGGGCGACGAGGACCACCGGGGTGGTGCGCGCCAGCGACTGCACGACCGGGTCCGCGATCGTCGAGTAGGACAGGGCCAGGCCGTCGACGCGGCCGGCGAGGTCGCGCACCGCCTGGGTCGGGTCGTCACGCCGGCCGGTGACGACCAGGACCACGCTCTGGCCGAGCGCCGCCGCGGCCGACTCGTAGCCGGTCAGCAGCTCGGCGTAGTAGGGCCCGCGCAGCTCGGGCACGACCAGGCCGTGCGCCTCGTGCCGCTGCACGGCGAGGCTGCGCGCGGCCCGCAGCGGGACGTAGTCGAGCTCCTCGACCGCCTGCATCACCTTGCGACGGGTGCCCTCGGACGTGCTGGTCGTGCCCTGGAGGACCCGCGAGACCGTAGCGATCGAGACGCCCGCTCGTTGGGCGACCGAGTAGATGGTCGCCGCACGGCGCCCGGGCTCGGCAGAGCTCACGGAATCCTCCTTTCGACCCCTTTGTCCGATGTAAGCGCTTTCATCCTGCCCGCCGTTGTCCGGCACCACAACCCCCTGGGACGGAATTTCCTGACACAGGGCACCAATGTGCCGGTCCTCACCTCCGGTGTGGCGACGCCACACCCACACGGACCCCGTATGCCGTGCCCGCCGCCCCGGGTCCGGCACCCACCCAGCCCCCGCCGCCCGGGGCCTGGCACCCACCCCGCCGCCCTCGCCACCAGATACACAGGCCCGTCCCACCCGGCATACCCGCGGCCCTGTGTCAGTCGTGACGAACCCGCGCGCCGACACGGCGCCGGGACTGGGCCGGCCGCGCACGGCCCGGACCACCCCGGAGCGCCGGGGCTTGCGTCCCGTGTGAGACTGAGTTCGTGCTCTTCGGTTCCGCCAAGCGACAGATGATCGAGGCCGACGACGCCCTCCCGGGCCGGCCCGCCTACGCCTACCGCGTCCCCGAGACCCACGAGGTGCTCGGCACCCCCCTGCAGGGCCCCTGGGCCGAGGGCACGCAGGTGCTCTACGTGGCGATGGGCTGCTTCTGGGGCGCCGAGCGCATCTTCTGGCAGCTGCCCGGCGTGGTGACCACGGCGGCGGGCTACATGGGCGGCTTCACCCCGCACCCGACATACGAAGAGGTGTGCACCGGCCGGACCGGGCACACCGAGGCGGTCCTGGTCGCCTTCGACCCCTCGGCGATCAGCGCCGAGCTGCTCATGGCGACGTTCTGGGAGAACCACGACCCGACTCAGGGCAACCGCCAGGGCAACGACGTCGGCACGCAGTACCGCTCGGCGGTCTACTGGACCACCCCGGACCAGGAGGCGGCGGCGCGTGGCACCCGCGAGGCCTTCCAGGGCGTCCTGCGCGAGCACGGCCACGGCGAGATCACCACCGAGCTGAGGCCGGCCCCGGAGGCCGGGACCTTCTACTACGCCGAGGCCTACCACCAGCAGTACCTCCACAAGAACCCCGGCGGCTACTGCAACCACGGCCCGAACGGGATGTCCTGCCCGATCGGCATCGTGCGCCAGGACCAGCTCCCGGCCCAGAAGGACGTGCTCCCGCCTCACTGAGCACAGCCGCCTCAGGAGACCTCGAGCGGGACCAAAGACCCTGTTCAGGGGCTGTGCGCAGGGGTATCGCCGGGCTACCATCGGGTCACCCTGCACCAGAAACCACGGCGGCCGCTCCCCCTCCCGGACGCCCTCGGTGGCGCCGGCGGTCCCCGCCTCGGCGTTGCCGACAGGGATGTCCGGAACGCCCGTTTCGTCCCCGTCACCGGGTCCCAGCCCGAGGCGTGGCCCTGACCACACCTCCTCGCGTCGTGATCAGGGCGCGCATGTGCGCGCCCGCGTACACGCGCGCGTAACGGGCCGGCGACCTGAATTCAACTTTCAGGACCACGTCGGTTCGTCCCTAGGGTGAGTGGCCGCCTGCCGTACAGGGCCTTCGCCGAGGAGGCCCGGGAAGGATCGGCCAATTCCATGTGGGAGTTCATCTCCGAACATCGCGATGCGCTGATGTTCGGGGCCTATCAGCACGTCAGCCTTGTCGTGCAGAGCGTCGCCATCGCGACCGTCCTGGCCCTCGTCGTCGCGGTGCTCGTGCACCGCATCCCCAGGCTCGCCGGCCTGGCCAACGGGATCAGCAGCATCGGGCTCACCGTCCCGGCGCTCGCGCTGCTGGCGTTCCTTCTGGCCGTCCTGGGCCTGGGCGTGCTGCCCTCCGTCGTCGCCATCGTCTTCTATGCCGCCCTGCCCATCGTGCGCAACGCCGTCGTCGGCCTCAACGGCGTGGACACCACCCTGGTGGAGTCCGCCCGTGGCATGGGCATGAGCCGGACGCGCACCCTGATGCGGGTCGAGCTGCCGCTCGCCTGGCCGGTCGTGCTCGCCGGCGTCCGCGTCTCGACCCAGATGTGCATGGGCATCGCCGCCGTGGCCGCCTATGTGCAGGGCCCCGGCCTCGGCTCCTTCATCTTCAACGGCCTGGCGCGCCTCGGTGGCGCCGGCGCCACCGAGTCCGCCGTCGTCGGGACGGTCGGAGTCGTCATCCTCGCCCTTGTCCTCGACGGCCTGCTGGT
>DASSPC010000162.1:0-2452 GCA_035699865.1 Oryzihumus sp.
GGTCCTGCGCGTCCAGGGCGGACAGGCCCAGCTCCACCACCGCCGTCGCGGCGCGGGCCAGGGCCGGGTCTGCCACGCCGACCCGTGCGGCGCTCAACCACCGGTCGGCGGTCTCCTCGGTCGCCGCCAGCACCCGCCCGACTGTCTCGGCCCGGGACAGCAGAGCGGTCAGGAGGGCCACCGGCGTCACCCAGCCGTCCCCGGCCTGGGCGTCGAGGTAGCGCACCTCGAGGTAGCCGTGCGGGCGCACCGGGGGGAAGAGGGTGGACAGGTGGTAGTCGAGGTCCTGGGTCGTCGGCGGCCGGCCGACCGGGGAGGGGTCGGCCACCCAGTCCGCGAAGCGCACCCCGGCGGGAGCAGCCCACGGCCCCTGCTCGCGGCGCACGCACAGCAGCGGGGCCTCCAGGGCCATCCGGGCGTACTGCGCCACCGGGTCGGCGCTGCGCGCCGGGGCGAAGGTGGCCGGCGGCGCGGTCGCCAGGGTGGAGCGCAGCCGGGCCGAGACCCAGCCGGTGTCGCTGCCGGCCATCACGGCAGAGTTGCCGAAGAGGGCGGTCAGGGTCGGGCCGAGGGCGTGCACGGCGTCCCACCGGTGCCTGGCCTCGGCGCGCTCGCCCAGGTCGACGCAGACCTGCAGGCTGGCCGTGCTGCACATCATCCGCGAGCCGTGCGGGCCGATCGCGGCGAAGAAGTCCTCCATCGCGTCGTAGCGCGGCGTGCGCAGGATGCGGCGGGGCGTGCGGTGGGGGTCGAGCCCGTGCTCCCCGCGGCGCAGGCCGTGCGGGGCGAGCAATTCACCGAGGGCGGCCGCGTCGGAGGCGGCGGCCTCGAGGAGGAAGGCGACGGAGGGGGTCGGCGCGGAGGAGATCTCGACCTGGCCGCCGGGTTCGACGGTGACCAGGGAGCCGGCCGGGAGGGGAAGGTGGGGGCTGTGCGGGTCGACGGTGCTCGGCGCGTGAGGGCCAAGGGCCCGTGCCAGGTCGGTCAGCTCGACGGCACGGGCCGGGTCGTCCTCGTGGTGGAGGGTCCACTCGAGCTCGACACCGTGCAACCGCGGAGGTCCGTGCTTGAAGCAGACCATCGCGACGTAGCCCTCGGCCTGGTCGCGCGACAGGACCGGCGCCCCGTGGACCTCGTCGTCCCCGGCCGCCAGTGCGCCCCCCGGCATCTCCATCGGCATCACCATGACTGCACGAACCTAACTGCCGGTCCTGACAGCGACAACCGCAATAGGCGTACTCCTTCTGACGGCTCGACGACGTGGCGGTGACCCGTCAGCCGGGGCGCTGGGGGCGCCCGGCCGGGGCGCTCAGGCGATGACCTGCGCCCAGGCGACGCCGACCTCGGCGAGCAGCTCGCGCAGCAGCGGCAGGCTCAGGCCGATGACGTTGGAGGGGTCTCCCTCGATCCCGGTGACGAACGGCCCGCCCAGCCCGTCGAGGGTGAACGCACCGGCGACGCGCAGCGGCTCGCCCGTGGCGACGTAGGCGTCGATCTCCTCGTCGGTCAGCTTGGCGAAGTGCACGGTCGTCGAGGCGACCGCGCCCAGGGTTGCGCCGGTGCCGCCCTCGTCGTCGGCCCGCTCGTCGATGAGCCAGTGGCCGGTGTGCAGCACCCCGGAGCGGCCCCGCATCTGCCTCCAGCGTTCGACCGCCTCGGCGGCGTCGGCGGGCTTGCCGTGCATCTGCCCGTCGAGCTCGAGCACCGAGTCGCAGCCCAGGACCAGGGCGGACTCCGGCGCGTCCTCGATGCCGTCGCCGGCCAGCAGCGCCGAGGACACCGCCTCGCACTTCGCCCGGGCCAGCAGCAGCGCCAGGTCGTCGGGGGCCAGCTCGCCGTACATCTGCAGGGCCTGCGCGACCACCGCGTCCTCGTCCACGTCGCTGACCAGCACGAACGGGTCGATCCCGGCCCGGCGCAGGGTGGTCAGCCGGGCGGGGGAGGAGGATCCGAGGACGAACGAGAGCGGGGACTCAGGCATGTCCGGAGGTTACCGGGCGCCGGCGCCCGTCCCGGTCGCAGCCGGCTCGGTGGCCGGGGCCGGGCCGGCCGGTGCCGTCCGGAGGGCGACAGCCACCGCCCCGGCGAGGACCATGGCGGCGCCGACCACCCAGAGCCCGGTCTTCTGGCTGCCGGTCAGGTCGGCCAGCCACCCGGTCACGTAGGGCGCGACGAACCCGGCGGTGTTGCCCACCGAGTTGACCAGTGCGATGCCGCCGGCCGCCGCGGCGCCGGTGAGGAACGTGGTCGGCAGCGCCCAGAAGGTGGGCAGCGCGCACATCACGCCGGTCGCGCAGACGGTGACGGCGACCATGGCCGCGAGCGGGCTGCCCAGGTAGAGCGCGACGGGGATCGCCGCGCCGCCGACGAAGGCCGGCAGGGCCACGTGCCAGACGCGCTCGCGGGTGCGGTCGCCGTGACGGGCCCACAGCACCATGGCCACGGCGCCGAC
>DASSPC010000163.1:0-2659 GCA_035699865.1 Oryzihumus sp.
AGAACTCCAGCGACATCGACCCGCTGCGCAACGGTGACGCCGCGGCGGTGATCAACGCCGCGGTGGACGACATCGCGGCACCGGTGGTCGTCGGCGCCGTGCTGGAGGAGCCCAGCCCGCGGATCTCCAACGCCAGCCTGCTCTACCGTCCGGGATTGGGGGTGACCCAGCGCTACGTCAAGCAGCACCCGGTGCCCTTCGCGGAGTACATCCCCTTCCGCCCCTTCTTCCGCCACCTCAACGACAAGGTCGACCTCGTCCGCAGCGACATGGCCCCCGGCCCGGCGCCGGTGGTGTTCCGGGTGCCCTCGCGCGCCGCCGGCACGCTGGCCGCAGGACCGGTGATCTGCTTCGAGGTCGCCTACGACGGGCTCGTGCGCCAGACGGTGGCCCACGGCGCCAACCTGCTGCTGGTGCAGACCAACAACGCCACGTTCGGCTACACCGACGAGTCCGAGCAGCAGCTGGCCATCTCCCGGGTGCGTGCGGTCGAGCACGGGCGGTCCGTGGTGCACGTCTCCACGGTCGGCGTCAGCGCGCTGATCACCCCTGACGGCGTGGCGCACCAGCGCACCACGCTGTTCACCGCGGCGCTGCTGTCCGGCGCGCTGCCGGTGCGCTCCGGCCTGACCCTGGCCGACCGGGTCGGTGCATGGCCGGAGCTGCTGGCCTGTGCCGCCGTGGTGTTGTTGCTGATCGCCCGCGGACGGCATGGGCTGCGCCGGTACAGTCGGGGCGATCGCACCACCAGTGAAGGACGGACATGACCCACCCTGCGCCCCGCACCGCGGACGCTAACTCCGACCGCGGCCCGATCGGCCGGGTCGTCGTGCTGATCCCGACGTACAACGAGCGGGAGAACCTGCCGCGCATCGTCGCACGCGTGCGGGCCGCGGTGCCCGAGGCCGATGTGCTGGTGCTGGACGACAACTCACCCGACGGCACCGGCGAGGTCGCCGACGGCCTGGCCGCTGTCGACGAGCACGTCCGGGTGCTGCACCGCCAGGGCAAGGAAGGCCTCGGCGCCGCCTACCTGGCCGGCTTCACCTGGGCGCTGGAGCGGGGCTACGACGCGCTCGTGGAGATGGACGCCGACGGCTCGCACCAGCCCGAGCAGCTGCCCTCGCTGCTGGAGGCGCTGCGCGGTGCCGACGTGGTCCTCGGCTCCCGGTGGGTGCCCGGTGGCACGGTGGTCAACTGGCCGCTGTCGCGCAAGGCGCTCAGCGTGGGCGGCAACATCTACATCAAGGCACTGCTGGGCATGCCGATCGGCGACGCCACCGGCGGCTACCGCGTCTACCGCGCCGCCGCGCTGCGGCTCATGGACCTGCACGACGTCGCCTCCCAGGGCTACTGCTTCCAGGTCGACCTCGTATGGCGCGCCGTGCGTCGCG
Organism: Oryzihumus sp.; assembly: GCA_035699865.1. Taxonomy (GTDB): domain Bacteria; phylum Actinomycetota; class Actinomycetes; order Actinomycetales; family Dermatophilaceae; genus Oryzihumus. Next base: position 1,395 of record DASSPC010000163.1, read on the forward strand.
GGCTCACCGTGCGGGAGGTGCCGATCACCTTCGTCGAGCGCGAGATCGGTGACTCCAAGATGAGCAAGGACATCGTCCGCGAGTCGATGCGCCGCATCACCGCGTGGGGCGCGACCTACCGTGCCGGGCAGCTGCGGTCTCTGACCCGGCGCGACCCGACCTGGCACCGCCTGCCGCAGTGACCGCGCACCCGCCGCGCCGGCGCCGGCCGCGCTGGCTGACCATCGCCTTCGTGCTGCTGGTCGTCGTGCCCATCGCCGAGATCTCGGTGATCGTGGCCGTGGGCAAGGCGATCGGCGGGTGGCAGACCTTCTTCCTGCTGCTCGTGGAGTCTGCCCTGGGCGCGTGGCTGGTGCGCCGGGAGGGCTCCAAGACGTGGCAGGCGCTGCGGGTGGCCCTGCAGACCGGGCGGATGCCCTCCCGGGAGCTCACCGACGCGGCCCTGGTCCTCGTCGGTGGCACCCTGCTGCTCACCCCGGGCTTCCTGACCGACATCGCGGGCTTCTTCTTCGTCCTGCCGATCACCCGGCCGCTCGCACGTCGGCTGCTGGAGCGGGCGGTGGCCGCCCGGCTGCTGCGCGGCTGGGGCGGGTCCGGGGGAGCGGGCGGCGCCGGTGGGGACACCATCGAGGGTGAGGTGCTCTAGCCGGCCACCGGCACGGCATACCGGCAGGGAGGGACGCCTCCGCCGGGCGCCTCCCGGGAGCGATTTCGGTGCGGACAGCACGGACCCCACGCCGGAGGGGGTGGCGTGGGGTCGGCCGTGGCCGTCGTCGACGGCGAGGTGCTCAGGTCAGGCGGAGCGCTTGCGGCGCGGCTTCTCGCCGCGGGACTCGCGCAGCAGGGCCAGACGCTCCTGCAGCAGCTCCTCCAGCTCGGGGATGGAGCGGCGCTCGAGCAGCATGTCCCAGTGGGTGCGCGCCGGCTTGACCGCCTTGGCCTCGGGCTCGGGGCCGTCGACCAGCTTGGCGTCGAGGCCGCAGCGGCACTCCCAGCTCGCAGGCACGTCCGCCTCGATCGAGAAGGGCAGCTCGCTGACGTGGCCCTGAGGGCAGACGTACTTCACGAGCTGGCGCTCGCTGGGCACGACGTTCTCGTCGGTCTCCATGCTCAGGGCGCCCAGGCGGGTGCCACGCAGTGATCGTTCGGCCATGTCGGAGGTCTCCCAACGTGTTGCTCGCCAGCACAGGTGGTGCGTGGGGGAATCACCTGCTCCAACGCCGGGACCGGGCGCAATGTTCCTGTTCAGCGCCCCGGATCCGAAG
>DASSPC010000164.1:0-10780 GCA_035699865.1 Oryzihumus sp.
AGCCGGGCGTGGTTCAACGCGCTGGGCATGATCCCCGTCGAGCGCGACGACACCCGTGCGGCGCAGGACTCCCTGGACGCGGCGCTGGAGGTGCTCCGCCAGGGCGAGGCGTTCGGCATCTACCCCGAGGGCACCCGCTCGCGTGACGGCCGGCTCTACCGCGGCCGCACCGGCGTGGCCTGGCTGGCGCTCACCGCCGGGGTGCCGGTCGTGCCGGTCGCGCTGGAGGGGACCCAGCGGCTGCAGCCGGTCGGCTCGCGCCTGCCGCGGCCGGTGCGGGTCACCGTGAAGTTCGGTGAGCCGATGTCCTTCGCCGACCGCTACGCCGGCGTCCCGCAGGGCCGGGCCCGGCGCGAGGTGACCGACGAGATCATGGCCGCGATCCACGCGCTGTCCGGCCAGGAGCTCGCCGGCACCTACAACGAGCGCCCGGCCGCCCCCACGCCCTGAGGACACCCCGCACACGGGCGGCAGACGGCCCGGGTGTCCGTGACCCCGGCGTGACGGCGAGGGCATAGGCTCACGGTGTGTATGAAGGCGTGGTCCAGGACCTGATCGACGAGCTCGGCCGGCTTCCCGGCGTGGGCCCCAAGAGCGCGCAGCGCATCGCCTTCCACCTGCTCCAGGCCGACCCGGCCGACGTCAACCGGCTGGTGAGTGCGCTGACCGAGGTCAAGGCCAAGGTCCGCTTCTGCATCACCTGCGGCAACGTCGCCCAGGCCGAGGAGTGCCGCATCTGCTCCGACCCCCGGCGCGACACCGCGCTGATCTGCGTGGTCGAGGAGCCCAAGGACGTCGTGGCGATCGAGCGCACGCGCGAGTTCCGTGGCCGCTACCACGTGCTCGGCGGGGCGATCAGCCCGATCGAGGGCGTCGGCCCCGACGACCTGCGGATCCGCGAGCTCATGACGCGCCTCGCCAGCGGCGAGGTCACCGAGATCATCATCGCCACCGACCCCAACCTCGAGGGGGAGGCCACCGCGACCTACCTCGCGCGGCTGCTGCGCCCGATGGGGCTGCGGGTCACCCGGCTCGCCTCGGGCCTGCCGGTGGGTGGCGACCTGGAGTACGCCGACGAGGTCACCCTGGGCCGGGCGTTCGAGGGCAGGAGGCTGCTGGATGTCTGACGAGCTCACCCTTCTCAGCGAGGAGACCGCCCGGGACGCCCGCAGCTACCTGGCTGCCGTCACCGAGGTCGCCTCCGGCAGCTCGCCGGAGACCGCCATCCCGGTGCTGCTGCTGGCCGTCTCGCAGGTCTCCCTGGCCGGCGCCCGGCTCGGCGCGATCACCGACGTCGTGCCCGAGGACCGGTTCGAGGCCGACCCCGGCCCCGAGGCCGACGTCGACCCGCTGCGGCAGGGGCTGGCCAACCTGTTCGAGGGCCTGGACGAGTACGCCCACCTCGTCGACCCGCTGGTCAGCCTCGAGGTCGCCACCGGCTCGCTGAGCAACGACCTCAGCGAGATCGCCTCGGCCCTGGCCCACGGCCTGCAGCACCTCGAGGCCGGGCGGGTCACCGAGGCCCTGTGGTGGTGGCAGTTCAGCTACCTGTCCTCGTGGGGCGACAGCGCGAGCCGCGCGCTGCGGGTGCTGCACACCGTGCTGCGGCACGTGCGCCTCGACGCCGACGAGGAGACCGTGGCCGACGCCGAGTTCGACGCGCTCCACCCCTGACCGTCCTTGCTCAGCCCGGGCCGCTTTTCGGTCCCGACCCGGGCCACCGGAGCGGTCTGAGCTGAGCAATCCGGCCGTGGGTGAGCAAACCGTGAGGCGGGGCGGGGCCGGCGCCGGAGGATTTGCGCGCAGGCGGCAGGGGCGCCGGAGGAGGTCACCACACGGCATACGGGGGCAGTCTCGCAATCCGGCCACCGGCCATCCCCGCGGGTGCGGCGGATAAACTGGCCGCTCCGCCAGCACGACCAACCGGAGTTCCTCTTGAGCTTGATCGTCCAGAAGTACGGCGGTTCGTCCCTGGCTGATGCCGAGAGCATCAAGCGCGTCGCGCGGCGGATCGTCGAGACCCGCCGCGCCGGCAACGAGGTCTGCGTCGTGGTCTCCGCGATGGGTGACACCACCGACGAGCTGCTCGACCTCGCCGAGGAGGTCAGCCCGCTGCCGCCCGGCCGCGAGATGGACATGCTCCTCACCGCGGGCGAGCGCATCTCGATGGCCCTGGTCGCGATGGCGATCGCCAACCTCGGCCACCAGGCCCGCTCGTTCACCGGCTCGCAGGCCGGCGTCATCACCGACTCCTCGCACGGCAAGGCGCGGATCATCGACGTGACGCCCGGCCGGATCCGCGACGCCCTCGCCGAGGGGCACGTGGCCATCGTCGCCGGCTTCCAGGGCGTGAGCCAGGACAGCAAGGACATCACCACGCTGGGCCGCGGCGGCTCGGACACCACGGCGGTGGCGCTGGCGGCCGCGCTGGAGGCCGACGTCTGCGAGATCTACACCGACGTCGACGGCGTGTTCACCGCCGACCCGCGCATCGTCCCCGCCGCCCGCAAGATCGACCGGCTCTCCAACGAGGAGATGCTGGAGATGGCCGCGTCGGGCGCCAAGATCCTGCACCTGCGGTGCGTCGAGTACGCCCGCCGCTTCGGCATGCCGATCCACGTCCGGTCCTCGTTCTCCTACCGCGAGGGCACGTGGATCATCGACCCGGAAGAAGGAGTATCCGTGGAAGCCCCGATCATCGCCGGCGTCGCGCACGACCGCAGCGAGGCCAAGATCACCGTCGTGGGGGTGCCGGACCACCCGGGCAAGGCGGCCGAGATCTTCCAGGCCTGCGCCAAGGCCGGCATCAACATCGACATGATCGTGCAGAACGTCTCCGCCGTGGAGACCGGGCTGACCGACATCTCCTTCACGCTGCCCAAGACCGACGGCCAGCTCGGGGTGCAGGCGCTCAAGGCGATCCAGGAGTCGGTCGGGTTCACCTCGCTGCAGTACGACGACCACATCGGCAAGCTCTCGCTCGTCGGTGCCGGGATGCGCTCCCACCCGGGCGTGTCCGCCACGTTCTTCCAGGCGCTCGCCGACGCGGGCGTCAACATCGAGATGATCTCCACCTCGGAGATCCGCATCTCGGTCGTCACCCGTGACGACCAGCTCGACGACGCCGTGCGCGCGGTGCACACGGCGTTCGGCCTCGACACCGCCGAGGGTGAGGCCGTGGTCTACGGAGGTACTGGACGATGAACACCCGCAAGCCCACCCTGGCCGTCGTCGGCGCCACCGGCGCCGTCGGCTCGGTGATGCTGCAGATCCTGTCCCAGCGCCAGGACGTCTGGGGCGAGATCCGCCTCGTCGCCTCGGCCCGATCGGCGGGCAAGGTGCTCCAGGTCCGCGGCCAGGACGTCGTCGTCCAGGAGCTGACGCCCGAGGTCTTCGACGGCGTCGACGTGGCGATGTTCGACGTGCCCGACGAGGTGTCGGCCCAGTGGGCGCCCATCGCCGTCGAGCGCGGCGCGGTCGCGGTCGACAACTCCGGGGCGTTCCGCATGGACCCCGAGGTGCCGCTCGTGGTGCCCGAGGTCAACCCCGCCCAGGTCCGCAACCGGCCCAAGGGCATCATCAGCAACCCCAACTGCACGACCCTGACGATGATGGACGCCCTCGGTGCCCTCCATGCCGGCTGGGAGCTCAAGGAGCTCGTCGTCGCCTCCTACCAGGCGGCCTCCGGAGCCGGGCAGCCGGGCGTCGACCGGCTCTACGACGAGCTCGAGGTCGTCGCCGGCCACCGCGAGCTGGGGCAGCACACCGGTGACGTGCGCGCCGCGGTCGCCGACAAGCTCGGCGACGACAGCCCGTTCCCGGCGCCGCTGGCGCTCAACGTCGTGCCGTGGGCGGGCTCGCTCAAGGACGACGGCTGGAGCTCGGAGGAGCTCAAGGTCCGCAACGAGTCCCGCAAGATCCTCGGCATCCCCGACCTCAAGGTGTCGGCGACCTGCGTGCGCGTGCCGGTCGTGACGACCCACTCGCTGGCGGTGCACGCGGTCTTTGACAAGCCGCTGACCGTCGACGCCGCCCGCCAGGCGCTCATCGAGGCGCCGAGCGTCGTCGTCCTCGATGATCCCGAGGCCGGCGAGTGGCCGACCCCGGCCGATGTCGTGGGCTCCGACCCGACGTTCGTCGGCCGGCTCCGGCAGGCGCTGGACTTCCCGAACACCATCGACCTGTTCGTCTGCGGGGACAACCTGCGCAAGGGTGCGGCGCTCAACACCGCGCAGATCGCCGAGCTGGTCGCCGCGGAGCTCACCGCCGGCTGAGGCCCCGCACCTCGACCGGACTAGGCCAGGAAGCTCACCCCGACGTTGAGCGCGGTGCCGGCGACGGTGCTGGTGACGAACCCGGCGAGGCCACGGTGCCGCTTCGTCACGGGGGACCGCGGCGGGAGCAGGTGCTCGAGCACCAGCCACGCGACGAGGCCCAGGCCGGCGGAGAGGTTCAGGACCCAGAACCAGAACCACTTGTTGCCCCGCTGCGGCGCCGGCCCGGCCAGCAGCATGACCAGGCCGACCACGGCGACGCCGACGGCAAGCGGCTCGACGAGCTCCGGCGTCGGCAGAGGCTGGGTGGCTCCTGCATGACGCAGGGCTGCCAGCAGGGGAGCCACCAGCGGGTCCGGCAGAGTCGGGCCGGATGCCGTGCCATCCGGGTTCAACGGTGTCTCCGACCGTGGCGGCGAGGAGCCCTCGACGACCGGGATGCCCGTGATGCTGGCCCAGCGACGACGACCGTCGTGCAGTGACCAGGCGATCCCCGGTCCGGCGGCCGCGGTGTTGAAGTCGACGGTCGGGACCCGCCATGCTGCCTCGCCGCGCGACGTGCCGTAGACCACGACGTAGTGGTCGACACGCCCCGCCGCGATGTCGGCGCGCAGCTGCTCCGGCGTGCTCTCCCGGGGCGCGGTCCACACCGTCAGCCCGAGCGTGACCGCCCACCCCGCCAGCAGCAGCCACGCCAGGGCGCGCAGCAGTGTCTGCGTCCTGGCTGCCGTCGTCGTGGCAGCAACCGACGCCGTCCCCCCGTCCATGCGCGGAGCGTATGCCGTGCCCGTCACCTCGCGTGCGGGAAACGCACCTCGACGCGCAGGCCGGGCGGCGGGTCGGCGTCCAGCAGCCGGACCGTCCCGCCGGAGCGGCGGACCAGCTCGCGGACGATCGCCAGGCCCAGTCCGGTGCCTCCCGCGTCGCGGTCGCGGGCGTCGTCGAGCCGGGTGAACCGCTCGAACACGTTCTCCCGTAACGCCTCGGGGATCCCGGGACCGTCGTCGGTGATGCTGAGGACGGCCGCCCCGGCGGGAGCCGCCGCCGCGAGGACCACCCGCGACCGGGCGTGCCGCACGGCGTTGTCGACGAGGTTGGTCAGCGCGCGGCGCAGCTCCTCGCGGTCGCCGCGGACCGGCACCGGCCCGGCGCCCGGGGTGACCGACACGGGGACCTGCGACCCGGCATACCGGTCGGCGACCTCGGTGAGCAGCGCGGCGGCGTCGAAGGACTCCCGGTGCGGCGGCGCCACGGAGGAGTCCGCGCGCGCGAGCAGCAGCAGGTCCTCCACGAGCCGGGTCAGCCGGGCGACGTCCACGAGCAGCTCGGCCGGCAGGTCACCGCCCTCGCCGAGGCGCTCGGCGACCTCGAGCTGGGTGCGCATCGAGGCCAGCGGGCTGCGCAGCTCGTGGGCGGCGTCGGCGACGAACCCGCGCTGGCGCTCGCGGGCCGCATCGAGCCGGTCGAGCATGCCGTTGAGGGTGAGCGCGAGGGCGTGGATCTCGTCGGCGGAGGCCGGCACCGGCAGGCGCTCGTCGTGGCCGGAGCCACTGATCCGCTCGGCGCCGGCGCGCAGCTCCTCGACCGGTCGCAGCGCCGAGCCGATGACCCGCCAGGCGATCGCGGCCAGCACGAGCAGCAGCAGCGGGTAGGTGAGCACGAGGGTCCGCAGCAGCACCCGCTGGCTCTGGGTGACGTCCCCGACCTGCAGCGCGACGACCACCGAGACCGGCGTGGCGGCGGGCCCGGCCCGCACGGCCACCGCCCGCAGCGGGCCGTTGACCCCGGCGCGGGCGCCCGGCACCTCGGTGGTCTGCCCGGCAAGGGCCTGGCGCAGCTCCGCCGGACGCAGCAGCGGGGTGAGCCGGTCGGCGTTGACCGAGGCACTGACCACCCGGCCGGAGCCGTCGACGACCTGCACCACCTGGGCGCCGGCGACCGGGATCGGGCTGGACAGCCGGCCGCTGTCCACGAGCGCGACGACGTCGGCGGCGCTGGCCCGTGCCTCGGCGTCGATCGTGTGGTTGACGGTGACGACGAGCACGCCGTAGAGCGCGGCGCTGCCGAGGGCAAGGGCGACGGCGACGCCGGCCACGCCGATGAGCAGCAGCCGGGCCCGCAGGCTCAGCCGGCGCAGGCTGGGCGCCCGGGTCCTCATGAGGCCAGCCGGTAGCCCGCGCCTCGCACGGTGGTGAGGTGCTCGCGGCCGATCTTGCGCCGCAGGTAGCCGATGTAGACCTCGACCACGTTGGGGTCGGTCAGGTCGCCGGTGTCCCAGACGTGGTCGAGCAGCTCGGTCTTGCTGACCACACGGTCGGCGTTGCGCATGAGGTACTCCAGCAGCGCGAACTCGCGCGGGGTGAGCTGCACCGGCGCCTCGGCCACGCTCACGTCGCGGGTGGCCGGGTCCAGCCGCAGGGCGCCCACCGAGAGCACCGAGGGCCGGGCACGCACGTCGCGGCGCAGCAGGGCGCGCAGCCGGGCCAGCAACACGACGTAGGAGAACGGCTTGGTCAGGTAGTCGTCGGCGCCGTAGTCGAGGGCGTCCGCCTCGTCGTACTCCCCGTCCTTGGCCGTCAGCATCAGCACCGGCACCCAGTTGCCTTCTGCGCGAAGGGTTTTCACCACCGTGTAGCCCGACATGCCGGGAAGCATGATGTCGAGGAGGACGGCGTCGTAGTCGCCGTGTCGGGCGGCCTCCAGGCCGCGCAGGCCGTTGTGCTCGACGTGCACGACGAAGCCCTCGGCGGTCAGGCCACGGCGCAGCGCCGTCGCCAGCCGCACCTCGTCCTCCACCACGAGCAGCCGCACGGCCCCAGCCTGTCACGAGCAGCCACACCGGCGGGGCAGGTCGATGGCGACTTCTCAGGTGCCTCACAGCGCGCCCCGGCCACGATGTGCCCATGAGCATCTTCAGCCAGAGGCCCGCGCTGCGCTGGGCCGTGCCCGGGGTCGCCGCCGTGACGTTCGTCGGCGGCGGCGCACTGGTCAGCACCATCTCCGCCAACGCCGACGCCGGGCTCCCGCCGCGCACCGCCGCGCAGCTGCTCGTGGACGTGCAGCAGGCCCGGCTCGACGGCCTCTCCGGCACCGTCGTGCAACGCTCCGACCTCGGCATCCCGGCCCTGCCCGGCGCGGGTGGCCAGGGCAGCTCCGACCTCGCCTCGATGGTCTCGGGCACCCACACCCTGCGGGTCTGGTACGCCGGCCCGGACAAGGCCCGGTTGGCCCTGCTCGGCGAGCTCGGCGAGTCCGACGTCATCCTCAACGGCACCGACCTGTGGACCTGGTCCAGCCGCGACAACACCGCGACGCACCGGACGCTGTCCAGGGACGCCTCGGCGCACAAGACGCCGGACGCCACTGACATCCCGAAGACCCCGCAGGAGGCGGCCGACAAGGCGCTCGCGGCGCTCGACCCGACCACCAGGGTGACCACCAGTGGCACCGCCACCGTCGCCGGGCGCTCGGCCTACGAGCTGCTGCTGGCGCCGAAGGACTCCCGGTCGCTCATCTCCCAGGTCCGCATCGCGGTCGACGGGGTCAAGCACGTCCCGCTGCGGGTGCAGGTCTTCGCCAAGGGCGCGGCCGACCCGGCCTTCGAGGTCGGCTTCACCGCAGTCGACTTCTCCCGGCCGGACGCGGCCCAGTTCGCGTTCAACCCGCCGCCGGGGGCCAAGGTCACCGACGCCACCGCCTCGGCCACGCAGAAGATGGGCATGGCCCAGCCCAACCCCGACGCCGCGACCAAGGCCTCGCCGGCCAACCGCCCCAAGGTCGTCGGCACCGGCTGGACCACCGTGGTCGTGGCCAGGACCCCGGCCGGCAGCACCGCCAAGCTCGACCAGGGCCAGCTCGGCGCCCTGCTCAAGGCACTGCCGAAGGTCTCCGGCTCCTGGGGCTCGGGCCGGCTGCTCGCCGGCAAGCTCTTCTCGGTGGTCCTCACCGACGACGGCCGGGTCGCGGCCGGCGCGGTGACCCCCCAGGTGCTGTATGCCGCGCTGGCGGCGAAGTGAGTGACCTCGCCGTCGCGTCGCGCGCGGCAGGTGCCGAGGCCCGGAGCGGTGACGCCCCGGGCCTCGACGCCGCCGTCCGCACGTCCGGCCTGACCAAGCGGTTCCACCACCAGGTCGCCGTCAACGGGATCGACCTGCTCGTGCCCCGCGGCGCGGTCTACGGCTTCCTCGGGCCGAACGGCTCGGGCAAGACCACGACGATCCGCATGCTGCTCGGGCTGGTCCAGCCCACCGCCGGCACCCACGAGGTGCTCGGCCTGCCGATGCCGGCCCGGGCCGCGGACGTGCTCCCGCGGGTCGGCTCGCTCGTGGAGGGGCCGGCGTTCCACCCCTACCTCAGCGGGCGGGCCAACCTGGCCCGCCTCGACGCGGCCGACCGCTGTGCCGACCCGGCCACCGCCTCCACACGCATCGACGCGGCACTCGACCGCGTGGGCCTGCTCCCGGCGGCCGGCAAGCGCTACCGCGCCTACTCCCTGGGCATGCGCCAGCGGCTGGCCATCGCCGGGGCGCTGCTCGCCCCGCGCGAGCTGCTCGTGCTCGACGAGCCCACCAACGGCCTGGACCCGCAAGGGACCCGCGAGGTCCGGTCGCTGGTGGCCTCCCTGGCCGAGGAGGGCGCGACGGTGCTGGTGTCCAGCCACCTGCTCTCCGAGGTCGAGCAGATGTGCAGCCACATCGGGGTGATGCACGTCGGCCGGCTGGTGGCCCAGGGCCCGGTCGGTGAGGTGCGGGCGGGCGCCCAGCCGCGCGCCCGGGTCGACACCGACCGGCCCGAGGACGCCGCCGAGGTGCTGCGCCGGCTGGGGCTGGCCGAGGTCGCGGTCGACCACGGGCACGCCGGGGCGCTCATCGGCACGGTCCGGCCCGAGGACGTCGTCGCCGAGCTGGTGCGCGGCGGGGTGCCGGTGCGCGGATTCACCGTCGAGGCGCCCAGCCTCGAGGACCTGTTCGTCTCGCTCACGGGGGAGGGCTTCGATGTCAGTGGCTGAGTCGGCGATCGGGGGTGCGTCGGTCGTCCGGCCGCACCGGCGGGCGTCGTTGCGGTTCCTGGGCTCCGAGCTGCGTCTCATCTTCGGCCGCCGGCGCAACCTGGCCGGCCTGGCCGTGCTCGCGTCCGTGCCGATCCTGCTGGCCGTCGCGGTCAAGGTCTCGACGCCGCGGGAGGACGGCCGCGGCCCGGACTTCCTGTCGGCGATCACCGGCAACGGGCTGTTCGTCGCGCTGGCCTCGCTGAGCATCGAGCTCGGGCTCTTCCTGCCCTTGGCCGTTGCGGCGATCTCCGCCGACGCGGTGGCCGGCGAGGCCAACATCGGCACGCTGCGCTACCTGCTGACCATCCCGGTGCAGCGCACCCGGCTGCTCGCGGTGAAGTACGCCGCGATCGTCATCTTCACCGTCATCGCCACGCTCTGGGTCAGCTTCGTCGGCTGCGTCATGGGCCTGGCGCTGTTCGGCGGCGGCCCGATGACGTTGCTGTCGGGCACGCAGATCGGCTTCGGTGACGCGCTGTGGCGGGTGCTGCTCGCCTCGCTCTACCTCGCCGCGGGCTTCGCCGCGCTGGGTGCCGTCGGGCTGTTCGTGTCGACCCTGACCGAGCAGCCGATCGGCGCGACCATCGCGGTCGTCGTGATCAACGTGGCGAGCTTCATCGCCGACTCCATCCCGCAGCTGGGATGGCTGCACCCGTGGCTGATCACGCACTGGTGGATGTCCTTCGGCGACCTGCTGCGCGACCCGATCTCCTGGGACGGCCCGCTGCGCGGCCTGACCCTGGCCCTGGGGTATGCCGTGGTGTTCTGGCTCGCGGCCTGGGCCCGGTTCGCGGGCAAGGACGTCACCAGCTGAGGTGATGCCGGCCGGGGCGTCACCTGCTGCGGTGTCGCCTCAGCCGGTGCTCAGGGGGAGCGGCGCTTGCCGCCGGCCCACCCCAGCCCACGGCCGATGCCGGCGCCGATCCCGATGCCGATCACGAAACCGAAGTCGTACCAGCCGCCGTTGTTGCGGACCTCGTAGATCCCGACCTTCTGGTTGAACAGCGACACCACCCACGCCACCGGCACGATGATCCCCTGCCACACGCCGAGCCAGAAGCCCGCGGCGTCCGGTCCGGGCGCCTGCGCTGCCGGGTCGGCCTGGGCGGCGCAGGAGCTCAGGGCGAGAGCAGTGACGACCGCGACCGTGGCGAGGACGACCCGCTGACGGGCCGGTGAGACAGCACGAGACATGGGACCCACCTCCGTTGCCAGCACAGCGGAACCCAGGCCCGGCCCGCCGGTCCGAAGGTCCCGCCTCGTGACCGGCGCCGGGATGGTCCATGATCGAGCCGTGACCGAGCTGCGACGGACCATGACCCGCGAGCTGTGGGATGCCGTGCACGCCGGAAGCGTTGCGCCGTCGGCGTTTCCGGCCGTCGGCGTGCGCGTCGTCGACCGCCCCGAGCTGCTCCCGTCCCACCTGCCGGTCCGCGAGGCCGCCCTCGCGACCGTC
>DASSPC010000165.1:0-2408 GCA_035699865.1 Oryzihumus sp.
CAGGAGTGGCGCCTGACCTTCCTCGTGCACGCCGACGGGCGGTTCGTCGGCTGCCAGGGCCTGGAGGGCAGCGACTTCCCGGACCTGCGCACGGTGGACTCCTCCTCGTTCCTCGTCCCCGGAGCCCGTGGGCAGGGCCTGGGCAAGGAGATGCGTCGGGCGGTGCTGGCCCTGGCCTTCGGCCCTCTCGGCGCCCTGGCCGCCATCACCTCGGCGTGGCACCACAACCACGCCTCCCTCGGCGTATCACGCGCCCTCGGCTACCAGCCGAACGGCGAGTCCCTCCACCGCCGGGACGACGGCGAGGGCGTCGACACGATGGTCCACCTGCGGCTGCTGCGGGCGGACTGGCTGGCATCGGGCCTGGCTGACGGGGTGACGGTGACCGGGACGCAGGCGTGCCTGCCGTTCTTCGGCCTCTCCCCCTCCTGAGAGAACACCGCCTGGCCCGCGTCTCGGGGCCCGGACCGCCCCCGAACGCGGGTCAAGCGGTGTCCGGTCGGGAGTGGCCTGGCCCGAAGTCGACCAAACCGGTCGACGTCGGCGCGCGCCGACCCGAGGATGGGCCCATGGCCTACCTCAAGCCCGGCACCAGCACCAAGGTCTTCAACGAGCTCGCCCGACGTGTGGCGAGGGTCGTGCCCCTGTGGGACGTGCACACCCTGCGGGTCGCCAGGCGCCAGAGCGACGGGCAGGTGCAGGAGATCCCCGTCATCCCGGTCCGCGTCGACGGCCAGCTCTACGTCGTCTCCACCCGCGGTGAGGCCGACTGGGTGCGCAACATGCGTGCCGCCGGTCGGGTCGGCCTGGGGCAGAAGGGCGAGCTGCGCGACTACACCGCCACGGAGGTCCCGGTGGCCGAGCGCGAGCCGGTCATCACGGCATACCGCAAGAAGGCAGGCCGTGAGGTCGAGCAGTACTGGAAGCAGCTGCCCGACCCGGCCGACCACCCGCTGTTCCGGCTCACCCCGGCCTGACCCGGTGCCGCGGCTGCGGCCGACGGCCCTGACCACGCGGGTGTTCAACCCGCTGGTGCGCCGCACGACGTGGTGGGACGTGCACACCCTGGAGGTGGCCGGACGCCGCAGCGGCCGCCGGCACCGTATGCCGGTCGTGCCGGTCGACGTCGCCGGTCACCGTTACCTCGTCTCGCCCTACGGCGAGTCCGACTGGGTGCACAACGTCCGCGCCGCCGGGCGGCTGACGCTGACCCAGCGGGGCCGGACCACGGACTGGACCGCGGCCGAGGTGCCGGTCGACCAGCGCCCGCCGGTGCTGCGGGCGTGGCGGCGCAAGGCCGGGTGGACGGTCGGGGTCTACTTCCGCAAGCGGCCCGACCCCGCCGACCACCCGGTCTTCCGCATCGACCCGGCCTGAGTGCCGGTCAGTCCTCGGTGACACCCGCCCAGAGGTTGATGCCCGCCTCGACCGCGTCCTGGTCGATCGCGGCGAGCTCCTCGTCGGTGAAGTCCAGGTTGGCCAGAGCGCCGACGTTGGTCTCCAGCTGCTGCACCGAGGAGGCACCGATCACCGTCGAGGTGACCCGCTGGTCGCGCAGGGCCCACGACAGGGCCATCTGTGCCAGCTTCTGCCCGCGCCGGGCGGCGATCTCGTTGAGCGCCCGCACGTGCCCGAGCACCTTCTCGTCGAGATGCTCCGGCAGCAGCGACTTGTCCTGCGCCGCCCGGGAGTCGGCCGGGATGCCGTTGAGGTAGCGGTCGGTCAGCAGCCCCTGCGCGAGCGGGGTGAACACGATGCAGCCCATGCCCTGCGCCTCGAGCTCGTCGAGCAGGCCCTTCTCGATCCAGCGGTTGAGCATCGAGTAGGACGGCTGGTGGATCAGCAGCGGCGTGCCCAGCTCGCGGGCGATGGTCGCCGCCTCCTGGGTCTTCTTCGCCGAGTAGGAGGAGATGCCGGCATACAGCGCCTTGCCCGAGCGCACCGCCTGGTCGAGCGCCATCATCGTCTCCTCGATCGGCGTCTCGGCATCGAAGCGGTGGGAGTAGAAGATGTCGACGTAGTCCAGACCCATCCGGGCCAGCGAGTCATCCAGGGAGCTCAGCAGGTACTTGCGCGAGCCGCCCTCGCCGTAGGGCCCGGGCCACATGTCCCAGCCCGCCTTGCTGGAGATGACCAGCTCGTTGCGGTAGCGGGCGAAGTCCTGGGCGAAGATCGTCCCGAAGTTGCGCTCGGCGGAGCCGTAGGGCGGGCCGTAGTTGTTGGCCAGGTCGAAGTGGGTGATGCCCAGGTCGAAGGCGCGGCGCAGGATCGCGCGCTGGCTGTCGAGCGTCTTGTCGTCGCCGAAGTTGTGCCACAGGCCGAGCGAGATCGCGGGGAGCTTCAGGCCGCTGGTGCCGCAGCGGCGGTACTGCATCGAGGACTCGTAGCGGTCGCCGGCGGCTTCGTAG
>DASSPC010000166.1:0-7121 GCA_035699865.1 Oryzihumus sp.
CACCGACGCTGGCGACGAACTCGGAGAGGGTGTCCAGGCCGTGCTTGCGGCTCTCGACCACCCCGTCGGTGTAGAGGACGAGCAGGCTCCCGACAGGAACGCGGACCTCGGCCTCACCCCGGCCCTCGACCGGCACGCCGAGCGGCGGCGACCCGCCACCTTCGAGCGCGGTGACCGTGCCGTCGGGGGCGACCAGCAGCGGCGGCAGGTGCCCGGCGCGGGCGATGCGCGCCACGCCGGTGCCGAGGTCGAGCAGCACGTAGGCCATCGTCGCGATCTCGTCCGGGTCGAGGTCGAGGGTCACCCGGTCGAGAGCCTGCAGGACCACCGACGGCGACGGGTCGACGGCGGTGACCGAGCGCAGCGTCGTGCGCATCTGGCCCATCAGGGCGGCGGCGCGCAGCCCCTTGCCCATGACGTCGCCGACGACGAGGGCGACCAGCCCGTCGTCGATTTCGACGCAGTCGTACCAGTCCCCACCGACCTGGAGCCCGCTCTCGCCCGGGACGTAGCGCGCCGCGAGGGTGAGGTCTTGCCGCACCGGCAGCCTGGTGGGCAACAGGGACTCCTGCAGGGTGCGGGCGGCGCTGGCCTGCGCCTCGTAGGCCAGCGCCCGGGCGATCGCCTGCCCACCCTGGGCGGCCAGGCCGGCCAGCAGGTCGGTCTGCTGGCGTGGCCACTCGTGCGGCTCGGGACCCCACAGCACCAGGACGCCGATCGGCTCGTCGCGTTCGCGGATCGGCAGGGCGGCCACCGAGCAGACCTGCTGCCCCAGCTCCCGGGGCAGGGAGGGAAAGGACGCCTCGACCTCGCTGCGGGTGCCCAGGAGGACTGGCCGGCCGTGCTCCATCGCCAGCAGCGCCGGGCCGGGTGGCACCCACGCCGCGTCTGCGGAGCCGTCGCGCGGGCGCGCCGGACCCGTGCCGCCGAGGACGCGCAGCCCGTCCGCCCGTCTCGAGACGAGGACGGCGGCGTTCGCGGCACCGGACCCGCTGACGGCGTCCTCGGCCAGCACCCGGCCCACCTCGGCCGGGGTGACCGCCCTGGCCAGGTCCTGCGCGCACGACAGGAGCTGGTGGGTCAGGCGCAGCGAGCGACGCAGCTGTCCCTCCCGGCGGACCAGCTCGCTGTCGCTGTAGGTCTCCATGTCGTGCAGCTGGGCCAGGACGCTCCAGACCGCGCCGGCGGCGAGGACGGCGTAGGTCGCGACCCGCAGGGACAGGCTGGCCCACCACACCGGTGCGAACCGCTGCCCTCCGACGGCGTTGAGGACGAGGTCGTAGACCGACAGCGACAGCGCCACACCCACCCAGCCGCGCAGGGCCTCGGGCGCGCGGCCGACCCTGTGGACCCACAGCACCGCCGCGACGGCCACGAACGCGCCGGTGACCACCAGCAGGACCCGCAACAGCGGCAGGTAGGACCCGTCGGGCCGCATCAGCTGCGGGAACGGCACGAGGTCGAGCGCGAAGGCCAGGACGAGGACCACGCCTGTTCCCACAGCCACGGGCCGCCACCGGGGCGGGGTCCGCAGGATGCCCAGCACCGCGCCCGCGGCGAAGCTCAGGTGGTAGGTCAGGAACAGCGCGCTGGCACTGGGGGTGCTCGTGCCCAGGGGGCCTCCGGAGGGCATCACGAACGGGAACGCCAGGGTCTGCAGCACCATCGCCAGCAGGCCGACGGACAGCCCGGTGACCACCCAGCCGAGGGCCTGGTCGCTCTCCGCGCGGGAGCGGCGCAGGAGGATGACCGTGGCGAAGGCCGAGCACAGCGGCGCGGCCGCGACGAACGCGACGGACAGGCCCGAGGGTGGCAGCGCGTCGGTGAACAGGGCCGTGACATAGGCCAGCCCCGCGAAGGCAGCCGTGCCCACCGCGACGAGGAGGTCCAGGCGTCGCACCGGTGTCGGTGTCCGGGGCTCCAGCTCCGGGTTCGCCGCACGGGCGAAGGTCTGCGCCACCCCCACATCGTCGCAGGCAGGAGACGTGCCGCCCACCCCCGAGGAGTCTCGCCCTGCGTCCGCGGCCGGCGTAGCCTGCTGGGGTGGAGCCGCCCCGGTGGACGTCCCCCGGCTGGGACGGGCACCTCCTTCTCCTGCACCGCACCGAGCACGACCGGTCAGCGGCCCTTGCCGCGTGGGCCCGACATGGCCTGGACCGCGGCGAGCGGGTCGTGCTCATCGAGCCGGAGGACGCCGCGTACCCGGACTCGGCGACGACCGTGCTGCGGTCCCATGGCACCGACCCCGCGGCCTTCCTGGCCTGCGGCCAGCTCCAGGTCCTGGCCGCCGACCGCGACCTCTACTCCCTGCAGGGTCAGGTCGACCTCGTCGAGGGCGCGTTGCGCGACGGGTTCCCCGGCGTGCGGGTGACCGCCCGGGCGGAGGCTGCGGACAGCCTGGTCGACGGGCAGGAGCATGCGGACCTCGAGCGGGCCATGAACCGGCTCTGCCACACCCGACCCGTGTCGGCGCTGTGCCAGTACGAAGCGGACCTCGCACCGATGATGCTGCACGCCCTGTGCGGCATGCACGCCGACGGCATCGTGGAGGCCCAGCTGCGGTGCCGGGCCACAGATGACGGGCTGTCCCTCGCCGGGGACGTCGACGTCTCCAACCACGAGGTGCTCCGGTTCGCCCTGCGCGCTGCCACCACCACCGAGTCCACCCGGGACCTCGTCGTCGACCTCACCGACCTCGGGTTCCTGGACGTCTGCGGCGCCCGCGCCCTCCTGACCGGCACCACCGAGCACCGGGGGGCCGGCGGCCGGCTCCGTCTGCTGCGCCCCTCCCCTGCCGTCGAGCGGATGCTGCTGCTGCTCGACCTCGACCGTGCACCCGGCATCATCCTGGAGCCACGATGACCCAGACACTCGGCATAGACCGGGACAGCTACAGCCACGACCTGCTGGTCCACGACACCGACGAGGAGCTGGTGCGGGCCACCCAGGACTTCGTCGCGCAGGGCCTGGACTCCGGCGGCCAGGTCCTCGTGCACAGCAGCCGCGAGCGGGTGGCGCTGCTGCGCGAGGCGCTCCAGCCTCACCAACGGCTGACCTGGGGCTACGACGACGAGCTCTACCGCTCCCCCACCACGACGCTGTTCGCCTACCAGCGCCAGCTCGCCCTGGCGCCCCAGCCGGCGCAGGTGTGGGTCACCGGCACGGTGCCCCTGGCCGAGGACCGCTCCGCCCAGGCCGCGTGGTCCCGCTACGAGTCCATGGTCAACGTGGCGCTCGGGAGCTTCGCCTTCCATGCGCTGTGCACGTATGACGCGCGCACGCTTCCCGGGCACGTCGTCGAGGCCGCCCGGGCAGCCCACCCGCACCAGGGCGTCGGCCCGCTGCGTCACGCGAACCCCGAGTACGAGACCCCGGGTGACTTCCTGGCCAACCCGCTGGCGGTCACCCCCCGGGTCCCGGCCACCGCGCCGACCGCGGACCTCCTGCTGCGTGACCTGCGTGAGCTGCACCTGGCCCGGAGCCTGGTCGCGCGCGAGGCCAAGGCCTCAGGACTCCCGTTCGACGCGCGGAGCGACTTCGTCAGCGCCGCCCACGAGGTGCTCGCCAACGCGTTCCGGCACGGCGCCCCGCCGGTGCTGATCGAGCTGTGGGTCGCCCAGGGGCGACTGACCGCCCTGGTGACCGACCGCGGTCCCGGTCTGCCCGACCTGATGTCCGGCGTCGCGTACCCCGAGCGGGGCGGGTCGGTGGGGCTGTGGGCCGCCCGCCAGATGTGCGAGGAGCTGGTCATCGGCACGAGCCCCGACGGCGGCTGCAGCGTGCTGCTCTCCGCCGGCTGAGCGCGGGCTTCCCCGCCCCGGGTCGACGAAACCCACACGTCCCGGGTGAGAGGTGTGGGTTTCGTCGATCTGGTGAACCGGCCGCGGGTGTGGCGCCCGCGGGTGCCTGGCATCACTCGCGGAACTGCGGGCCGCTGTGGCGCACGATGCGGTCCTGCTGTCGCTGGACGTCCTCGGGCACTGTGGGGGCGGTGGTGGCTGCCGGGGTGGCGGTCTCCTCGTCCTCGGGGTGGTTGCCTGCCCGGTCGGCGGGCTGCTCGTCGGAGTCGGTCCTGGTCGCGACGACCATGCCGGTGGCGGCGTTGACGTCCACCTCGACGGCGCTGCCGTCGGTGCGGGCGACGGTGACCGCGAAGACCGTGCCCGAGCCGGTCGCCGACCGCGAGGTCAGCACGACGTGGCCGGGGACGGAGGACAGGGCCACGTGGCGGGCCTGGTCGAGGGTGACGGCGTGCGGCCGCGCCGGGTGGGCGTGCCCGCCGGCGGCGCCCTGCGCGGGTGCGGCCATGGCGGTGGTCTCGACCGGTGCGGCCGAGGTTGTGCTGCCCAGGGCGACGGCGGCGCCCGCGAGGGCTCCGGCCAGGACGATGCCGAGGACGGCGGGACGGTGACGGGTGATGAGGTTCATCGGTGTGTTTCCTTTCCTGCCGGTGACCCGGGTGGTCACCTGGTGTGGTTCCGGGGTGGCGGGCCACGGTCGGTTCGTGGCTCAGCCGGCACGGGTGCCTGCGGCCGCCGGGACCCGGCCCAGGGCCTCACGGGCCCGCGCCGGGTGGTCGGTGATGAGGGCGGCGACGCCGAGGGCCGCGACCTGGCGCAGGTCGCTGCGGCGGTTGACCGTCCACGGGGTGATCGCGACGCCGAGCCGGCGCGCGGTGGCCACGGCGGCCGGCGCGTCGAGGACCGCGGACAGGGCGGGGTGCACCTCGTCGTGGCCCGCGTCGACGGCCTGGCGCAGCAGGCTGCTCAGGGCGGTGCCCGGCCGGCCGAGCAGGGCGGTCGGCACCCGGCGCGGGCGCAGGACGGTCTGCAACGCGGCGAGCAGGTCGCCGTCGAAGGAGGAGACCGTGACCCGCTCGGGAGCCGGGCCGAGGACCCGTGCCAGCTCGCGGCCCAGCCGGTCGGCGTAGCCGGGCAGGTCCACCGCCTTGGCCTCGACGACGACGCGACGACCGTGGGCGCCGGCCACGGCGAGCACGTCGGCGAGGGTCGCCGCGTGGTGCCCGGCCCCCAGGTCCAGGGCCAGCAGCGCCGCCGCCGGGGAACCGGCGATGTCCACCTGCCGCCCGTCGGCGGCGGTCAGCTGCGGGTCGTGGCTGCACACCAGCACGCCATCGGCGCTGAGGCGCACGTCGACCTCGACTCCGTCGGCGCCCAGCGTGAGCGCGGCCGCCACCGCCGCCACGGAGTTCTCGGGACGGCGCAGGCCGGCCAGCCCGCGGTGGGCCAGGACGCGGGGCGCCGCAGCTGCCGGCGGGACAACCCGACGGGAGGACGCGGCCGTGCGGGGTCCGGCGCCGGTGGTGGCGGTGATCGGTGTCATCGCGGCGTTCCCTCCGCTCGGGTCCAGGTGCTGACACCGACGACGGTGCCCGCGCCGGCCCTGCCCCGGGCAGGCACCGCAGGTGTTGGCCGGACCGCGCAAGGTGTCGGCCGACCACCCCCTTGGGGTGGGTCCTGCAAGCGCCCGGGGAGCGCCGGCCCGGGGTCGTAGACTGGACGGACGAGCGCACGCACGGAGCGGCCATGGACGACCCAGCAGCTGGTCAGGGCCCGGCTCCCGCGCCGCCCCGGGTCGGGATCGGCTGGACCGAAGGGCCGTTCCTCACCTATCCCGACGGCGGCGGGGAGCGGCAGTTCGTCGCGCTCCAGCCCGGGCACACGATGACCCTCGGCCGCGGCGCCGGCTGCGACGTGCAGCTCGGCTGGGACGAGGCCGTCTCCCGGGTCCACGCCCAGCTCGAGCCGGTCGGGCGCGACTGGACGCTGGTCGACGACGGGCTGTCCCGCAACGGGACCTACCTCAACGGCGAGCGCCTCGCCGGGCGCAAGCGCCTGCGTGACGGGGACACCTTCGTGCTCGGCGGCACGTCCTTCACCTACCGCTCCGGCCAGCGGGGTCGCTCGCAGGAGACCAAGGTCGCCGACGGCATGGTCACCGTGGGGTCACTCTCGCCCACCCAGCGCCAGGTCCTCACCGCCCTGTGCCGCCCCTACCGGGACTCCTCCGGCTTCGCCACCCCCGCGTCCAACCAGCAGATCGCCGGTGAGCTCTACCTGAGTGTCGACGCGGTCAAGACCCACCTGCGCACGCTGTTCCAGAAGTTCCACATCGAGGACCTGCCGCAGAACCAGAAGCGGGCCAAGCTCGTCGAGCGGGCCATCTCCCTGGGCCTGGTCTCCCGGCGCGAGCTGTAGGGGGCGCGCGGTGGCGGGCACACGGCATACCGAGCAGGCCGCGATCGAGGACCACGGCGTCATCGGGGACCTGCACACGGCGGCCCTGGTCTCCACCGAGGGCGACATCGACTGGCTGTGCCTGCCCCGCTTCGACTCCCCCTCGGTCTTCGCCGCGCTGCTCGACGGCGAGCGCGGCGGCCGCTTCACCGTCCGGGCGGTGGGCGCCACCCGGACCAAGCAGATGTACCTGCCCGACTCCAACGTGCTGCTGACCCGGTTCCTCGGGGAGCACGCCGTGCTCGAGGTGGTCGACTTCATGGTCCCCCACGCGCACGGCTCCGCCGACCATCGCAGCGCCCACCAGCTGGTCCGCAAGGTGCGCGCGGTCCGCGGCCGGGTCGAGGTGGACATCCGGTGCGAGCCGGCCTTCGACTACGGCCGGGTGCACGGCGAGGTCGACGTGGTCGAGGGCTCCGGGGCGTTCTTCTCCTCCGCCGCCGGCCGGCTCGTCCTGCGCTCGACCGTCCCGCTGCGGGCCGACGGGGCGGCCGCCGTGGCGCACCCGGTCCTGCATGAAGGGGAGACGATCGCGCTGTCCCTGTCACGGCAGGGCTCCCCGCGGCCGCTGGACCTGATCGAGGTCGAGGGCCTGCTGGAGGCCACGACCGCGTTCTGGCAGGACTGGATCCGCCAGTCGCGCTACCGGGGTCGCTACCGCGAGATGGTCGAGCGGTCGGCGCTGACGCTCAAGCTGCTGGTGCACCAGCCGACGGGCGCGCTGGTGGCGGCGGCGACGACCTCCCTGCCGGAGGCGCTCGGCGGCACGCGCAACTGGGACTACCGCTACACCTGGGTGCGCGACGCCGCGTTCACCGTCTACGGGCTGATGGCGCTGGGGTTCACCGAGGAGGCGGCGGCGTT
>DASSPC010000167.1:0-2761 GCA_035699865.1 Oryzihumus sp.
ACGCAGGTGCCGGCCGTGCGTGGTCGTGGCGCGGGAGCGCCGGCCGGCCACCCCCGGACCCGGCCGCTGGTGCGTGAGGAGGCGCGCGGCATACGGCTTCCCCGCCTGGTCCGCCGACGTCCCGGGCGCGGCGGCGTCGCCGGAATCGTCTGTGCCTGCGTCGTTTCCGGCACCGGAGGGCTGCGGCGGCAGTCCGCCACCGGGGCCACCACCGCCGTCGTCGGGACCGTCGTCGTCGGGACCGTCGTCGTCGGGACCGTCGTGGTCGGGACCGTCGCCCTCGGGCGCGCCGTCACCTGGGCCGTCACCGTCCGGGCCGTCGGGGTCCGAAGCGTCCTGTGGTGCCTCGGGGGCCTGCTCGGCGAGTACCTGCTCCAGGTCCTCGGCTGCGCCGTCAGTGTCATCGAAGGGGTTGCGGCGTCGACGGTGCGGCAGGGCCAGGCGGGCCGCGACGCGCACGTCCTCGTCGGTCACCTCGTCGCGGCCGCACCACGCGGCGTGGGCGATGGCGGTGCGGGCGGTGACCAGGTCGCCACGCATGCCGTCCACGTCGTAGGCCGCGCAGATGCGCGCGATGGTCTCGACCGCCGCGTCGGGCAGGGCCACGCCGGCCACCCGTTCCTGGGCTCCGGCGATGCGCAGCGACAGGGCCAGCTCGTCCTGGGCGTGCAGGGCCGCGAACCCGTCGGGGTCCCGCTCGAAGGCCAGGTGCCGGCGGACCACCTCGACCCGGACCGCCGCTTCGCGGCTCGCGGCGACCTCCACGGCCAGGCCGAACCGGTCGAGCAGCTGCGGGCGCAGCTCACCCTCCTCGGGGTTCATGGTGCCGACGAGGACGAACCGGGCGCCATGGGTGACCGAGACCCCCTCGCGTTCCACCCGGGCGCGGCCCATCGCGGCGGAGTCCAGCAGCGTGTCGACGAGGTGGTCGGGCAGCAGGTTGACCTCGTCGACATAGAGGATGCCGCGGTGGGCCTGGGCGAGCAGGCCCGGCTCGTAGGCGGTCTCCCCGGCCGACAGGAGCCGGTCAAGGTGCAGCGAGCCGACGACCCGGTCCTCGCTGGCGCCGACGGGCAGCTCCACCAGCCGGACCGGGCGCGTCTCGACCGGGGCGTTGAAGTGCGGGCCGTCCGGGCAGGAGGCGTCCGGAACCGTTGGGGCACAGGAGAACCGGCACGACTGCACGACCTCGACCGGAGGAAGCACGGCGGCCAGGGCGCGGACCATCGTCGACTTGGCGGTGCCCTTCTCGCCGCGGACGAGGACACCGCCGACAGACGGCGAGACCGCGGACAGGCACAGCGCCAGGGACAGGTCGTCCATGCCCACGACGGCGGTGAACGGGTAGGCGGGAGCGTCGGGACGCAACGGGTGGGCCCTTCGTCGGGGGTGGTGGTGCGGGTTTGTTGCTGCCAGTGGGGGCAGCGGTCGCGGGCAACGGCCCGGGTCAGCGACCGGCCTCGAGGTCACCCTCGGCCTCGAGGTACGCCTGCCGCAGCGCGGCCAGGACCTCGGGATCCGGCTCGGCCCAGAGCCCGCGCGAGACCGCCTCGAGCAGCCGCTCGGCCATGCCGTGCAGTGCCCAGGGGTTGGCGGCCTCCAGGAACTTGCGGTTGACCTCGTCCAGGACGTACTCGCGGGTGACCCGGTCGTACATCCAGTCGTGGACCACACCGGTGGTGGCGTCGTAGCCGAACAGGTAGTCGACCGTGGCGGCCATCTCGAACGCGCCCTTGTAGCCATGGCGACGCATCGCCTCCATCCAGCGCGGGTTGACCACGCGGGAGCGGAAGACCCGCGCGCTCTCCTCGGCCAGGGTGCGCGTGCGGACCGTCTCGGGCCGGGTGCTGTCCCCGATGTATGCCGCGGGCGCGACGCCCGTGAGCGCCCGCACCGTGGCGACCATGCCGCCGTGGAACTGGAAGTAGTCGTCGGAGTCGGCGATGTCGTGCTCGCGGGTGTCGGTGTTCTTGGCCGCGACCGCGATCCGCCGGTAGGCCGTCTCCATCTCCTCGCGTGCCGGCCGGCCGTCGAGACCGCGCCCGTAGGCGTACCCGCCCCAGACGGAGTAGACCTCGGCGAGGTCGGCGTCGGTGCGCCAGTCCTTGCTGTCGATCAGCTGGAGCAGGCCGGCGCCGTAGGTGCCGGGGCGGGAGCCGAAGATACGGGTGGTGGCCCGGCGCGGGTCGCCGTGCTGGGCCAGGTCGGCCTGCACGTGCGCACGGACCCGGTTGTCGGCCGAGCCCTCCTCCAGGCCGGCGACGAGCTGCACGGCGTCGTCGAGCAGGCCGACGACGTGGGGGAAGGCGTCACGGAAGAAGCCGGAGATGCGCAGCGTGACGTCGATGCGCGGGCGGTCCAGCTCCTCGAGCGGAACGACCTCGAGGCCGGTCACCCGACGGGAGGCGTCGTCCCAGACGGGCCGGACGCCCAGCAGCGCCAGGGCCTCGGCGATGTCGTCCCCGGCGGTGCGCATGGCGCTGGTGCCCCACAGGGACAGCCCGACCGAGGTCGGCCACTCCCCCGTGTCGTCGCGATGGCGGGCCAGCAGCGACTCGGCCAGTCGCTGGCCGGTCTCCCACGCGAGGCGGCTGGGCACCGCCTTGGGGTCGACGGAGTAGAAGTTGCGGCCGGTGGGCAGCACGTTGACCAGGCCGCGCAGCGGTGAGCCCGACGGTCCGGCGGGGACGAAACCGCCGCGCAGGGCGTGCACCACCGCGTCGAGCTCGTCGGTGGTCGCGGCCAGCCGCGGGACCACCTG
>DASSPC010000168.1:0-8041 GCA_035699865.1 Oryzihumus sp.
GCGGACACCGGTGCCGTTGTTGAAGATGCCGTTCCGGCCGTGGGTGTTCTTGTAGTAGTCCCAGGTGACCTGGGCGCCGTAGTGGGCGTCCACGCCGGCCGAGGCGCGGTCGCTGGTGGAGCCGTTGCCCCACACGTCGTCGGCGTCGGTGAACAGGGTCCCGGTGGGGCCGGTGCCGACCGGCGGGTCGGTCTGCCCGTTGAGGTCGGTCGTGTAGTTGCCGCCGCGGCTCGGGTCCTTCAGCTGGTAGCTGCCGCTGAGCTGGGTGCCGATCGAGACCGACCCGCTGTAGATCGAGTTGCCGGTGCCGGTCTCGATCTCGTCCCAGCCGGCCAGCGTGGCGCCGGAGGTGGCGTCGACGACCGTGTGCAGGCGGCTGGGCGTCTGGTCGGCCTTCACCCCCGTGGTCACCACGTCGTAGGCCAGGCGCGGGGTGCCCGAGCCGGCGTAGACGACGAGCTCGTCGGCCGACTTCTGGACGGAGAAGTCCGAGGCCCTGGCGCGCTGGGCCACGGCCGCGGAGCGGGCGAGTGTCGGGGTGGTGGACGGCACCTCCGCCTTGCCGGAGGCGTTCCAGTTGACGCCGCGGACGGCACCGGTGCGGTCGCGGTGCACGACGAGGTCACCACCGATGACGCGCAGCCCGGCGAAGGTGCGCTCGTAGCGCACGTGCGTGCTGCCGTCCGGGTCGGAGATGACGTCCTTCACCGTCAGGGTCTCGCGCTTGTCGAGCCGCAGGGCGTGGCCCATCGCGTCAGCCTTGGCCTGTTCGGCCGAGATGGCGGGGCGCGCGGCGGGGCCAGGGGTGGCGGCACCCGGGAGTGCGCTGGCTGCGGGAGCGGCCGCAGCTGCGGCGACCAGGGCGCACCCGAGCGCCAGGCCGGTCGTGAGTCGTTTCAAGCCACTTCTCCTTGGTGAGGGGTCCTGCACCCGGGGGAGCGCAGGGACCGTCGAACCGCCTGTGAGTTCTGGATGAGCAGCCTGTGTGACTGCTGTGGGCGGTCTGCGCAGACTTCTGGGCGTGCCGGACCAGGGTCAATGCCTCAGACGGAACCTTTGCCAAAGGCGTGGGAACCAGCGGAAAACGCTTGTCGCAGAAGCGCTTTCACCAGTGCGGGGTAAAGCGCTCCTGTGCCGGAGGGCAAACCCGCAGGTCAGGTGGGGAGCCACCAGCGGTTACCGGCGCGTAACCGCTGCACCGCCGGCCTCGTTGAGCGGGAAACGTCGACGGAGGGACCCTGCTCATGCGCCGCCCATCCCTGAAGACCCTGGCCGCCACGGCCACGGTCGCCACGGCCACCCTCGGCGCGGCGGCGATGGGCCTGGCCCCCGCCGCCCTCGCGGCTCCCCCGCCGTCGGGCGCCACCGCGCTGGACCAGGTCGACACCTACACCGGGCTGCACTTCACCGTCCCGGCCGGCACCGACGACCAGGGCAACCCGCAGACCTGTGTCATCGACGCCGACCTCTACAAGCCGCACCACGCGGACGCCTCGAACCGGGTGCCGGCGATCCTGACCACCAACGGCTTCGGCGGGTCCAAGGCCGACCAGGCCGGCCTCGGCCGGGCCTTCGCCGAGCGTGGATATGCCGTGCTGTCCTACACCGGCCTCGGCTTCCCCGACTCCGGCTGCAAGATCTCCCTCGACGACCCCGGCGTGGACGGTGTCGCCGCCTCGCACCTGGTGACCTTCCTCGGGGGCGGCGGCAGCGCGGCATACGACTCCTCCGACCTCGCGGGCACCTCCGGTGGTGCGGGCACGCTCGCCGTGGACTTCACGAAGCTGGACGACCCCGCCACCCACGACCCCCGGCTCGGCATGATCGGCGGCTCCTACGGCGGGCAGATCCAGTTCGCCACTGCCGCAACGGATCCGCGCGTCGACACCCTCGTCCCGCTCATCACCTGGAACGACCTGCGCTACTCACTGGCGCCCAACAACACGGCGTTCACGACCGGGGTCACCTATGCCGACCAGACGCCCGGCACCGAGAAGGTGGGCTGGACCGGGCTGTTCTTCGGCGTCGGCATCGCCGACGGCATCCAGGGCGCCGCCATCGACCCCTCGCGCAACGTCGGCTGCCCCAACTTCGTCCAGGAGGCGTGCCTGGCCAAGGCCACCCTGGACACCGCGGGCTACCCGACGGCGGACACGTTCCGGCTCACCGACCGCGTCTCGGTCGGGCACTACCTCGACAAGGTCCACGTCCCGGTCTTCCTCATCCAGGGCGAGAACGACACGCTGTTCAACCTGCAGGAGGCCGTCGCCACCTACCGCGGGCTCAAGGCGCGGAAGGTGCCGGTGACCATGGCCTGGCAGTCCTGGGGCCACTCCGGCGGCGCCCACGGCACCAGCGGCGCGGCGCCGGGCGAGCTCGACCTGACCGGCCAGCAGATCGAGGGCACCTACCTCGGGCAGCGGATCGAGGACTGGTTCGACCACTACCTCAAGGGCAGCGCGGTCGGGACCGGACCGGAGTTCGCGTACTTCCGCGACTGGGTGAGCTACACCGGCAACGCCGCCCCCGCCTACGCCTCGGCGAGCTCGTACCCCGTCGGCCGCCCGGCGGCGTGGTACCTCTCCGGCTCCGGCGACCTCGTGACCAGCCGCGCCGCCGTCGCGCCCGGCTCGGTGTCGTGGAGCAACCCCGGCGCCGGCGCGTTCGGCTCCTACTCCGAGGTCTCGGGCCTGGAGGGCCAGGTCCCGGCCGGCACGCTGCCGCCGGGCACCACCGCGCCGTTCGACACGCCGGGAACCTTCGGCGCCTGGACGAGCGCACCCCTGGCCACGCCGGCGACCGTCGTCGGCGTGCCGAGCCTCGACGTCCGCTTCACCGCCCCCACCGTCGCCGCCACCCAGTCGGCCGGGCCCGCGGGCCAGCTGCAGGTGTTCGCCAAGCTGTACGACGTGGCGCCCGACGGGAGCAAGACCCTGGTCAACAAGCTGATCAGCCCGGTGCGGGTGGGCGACGTCACGCGCAGCGTCCACATCGAGCTGCCCGGCATCGTGCACCGGGTCGACGCCGGGCACCGGCTGCAGCTGGTGCTGGCCGGCAGTGACGCCGCCTACAAGAACGCGTATGCCGTGCAGCCGGTCACCGTCACCGCCGACCCGCTCGCGCCCGCCGTCCTGCGCATCCCCCTGGTCGGCTGATTCGGCACAGAAGCCCCAAAGAGGGCACACTGGCCGTCACCGGGGGACGACCTGCACCCGACGGACGGACACCTCATGCGCGCACGGCTCCACCGCGCGCCGGCGGCTCTGGCGGCGGTCGGCTGCGTGCTCGCGCTGGCTGCCTGCGGCCCTGACGCCGCGCCGGCCGCCGGGGGCTCCGCCGCCTCGTCGACGACCGCACCGAGCGCGACCACGACGGCCACCTCGACGCCGAGCCCGACGAGCACCCTCAGCGCCTCGACCACGGCTGTGCCCCGCCAGGTCCGGCCCGCCACCGGGATGCTCGCGCCGGTCCCGCGCGCCGGCTCCGAGCCGCGCGTGCGCTTCCCGGCCAACGCCGCCGCCCTCGGCGCCGGTGCGAACGCACGCGTCAGCACGGTCCCCGACGCCGTCTGGTCGGGGATGGTCGGCTACTCGTGGACGCCCGGCTGCCCGGTGGGCCGGGCGGACCTGCGCTACGTGACCGTGAACTTCTGGGGCTTCGACGGCAAGCGCTCCCGCGGTGCGGTCGTCGTGCACGTCTCGATCGCCACCCGCACCGCGCAGGCGTTCACCCGGCTCTACGACCAGCGGTTCCGGATCCGGCAGATGAGGGTCATGGACCGCGCGTGGGGCCACAACCCCAGGGGTCCGGGCGCCAACGACTACGCCGCGATGGACGCCGACAACACCTCGGCGTTCAACTGCCGCTACGTCGGTGGCCAGGAGGAGCACAAGCAGTACTCCAACCACGCCTACGGGCGCGCGATCGACGTCAACGACTGGGAGAACCCCTACCGGGACGGGCAGGGACGGGTCTGGCCCGACCAGTGGTTCGTCACGCACCGCTCCCCCACTGCGGGCCTGTTCCCCGGCTCCGGCAGCGCAGCGGTCCGCGCCTTCACCGGGCTCGGCTTCCGCTGGGGCGGCCTGTGGGCTGCCCCCGACTACCAGCACTTCGAGGTGAGCCGATGACCACCCGACCGCTCCTGGCCGCGGGCCTCGTAGCCATCACGGCCGCGCTCGCCACCGCCTGCACGCCCGCCGTGACGATCAGACCGGCCGCGATGGACGGCACCCCGGACACCACCTCGGCGAGCCCGACCTCGAGCACGACCACCGCGACGCCGACGCCGAGCGCCACGACGGCGCGCAGGCCGGCGCCCTCACCCAGGCCGAAGCGCTCCGTCCCCAGCTCACCCAGCCGCGAGGTGACCCGGACGCCGACCGCCGTGCTGTGCCACGGCATACCGTCCTCGGTGAGCGCCTCGCAGGTGGTGCTGGTCGACGCCTACGGCGCCAGCGCGACCGTCCGCGCCTGCGCCCGCAGCCACGGCACCTGGGTCAGCCAGCTCGGTCCGTACTACGGCCACGTCGGACGGCGGGGCGTGAGCTGGTCCAAGCGCGAGGGCGACATGACCACCCCGGCCGGCACGTTCCCGCTGCGCGGCGGGTTCGGCCCCTACGGCAACCCCGGGCTGGACGGCACGTGGTTCACCACCGGCTCCAGCGACGTCTGGGTGGACGACCCGGGCTCGAGCCTCTACAACACCCACCAGCACACGCCCGCCACCGGGCGGTGGGACAGCGCGGAGCCGCTGTTGAAGTCCCCGGCGTACGACTACGCGCAGGTGGTCGGCTACAACGAGTCCCGCACCCCCGGCCGGGGGTCGGCGATCTTCTTCCACGTCGACCTCGGCCACGGCACGGCCGGGTGCGTGTCGATCCCGTCCTCGGAGCTGCGTGCGGTGATGCGCTGGGAGCGCCCCGGCTCGCTGATGACGATCACGCCCTGAGCGGGCGGGACAGGCCGGCGGTCAGCTGGGGGTGACGTTCTCCCGGACCCAGGCGACGATCTCGGTCGTCGTGGCACCGGGCGTGAAGACCTTGGCCACACCGAGCTTCTCGAGCTCGGGGATGTCGCCCTCGGGGATGATCCCGCCGCCGAACACGACGATGTCCTCGGCGTCGCGGGCCTTGAGCAGCTCGGCCACCTTGGCGAACAGCGTCATGTGCGCGCCGGAGAGCACCGACAGGCCGACGGCGTCGGCGTCCTCCTGGATGGCGGCCTCGACGATCTGCTCCGGCGTCTGGTGCAGGCCGGTGTAGACGACCTCCATGCCGGCGTCACGCAGCGCACGCGCGACGACCTTCGCCCCACGGTCATGTCCGTCGAGGCCGGGCTTGGCCACGACAACGCGCAGCGGGCTCTGGGTCATGGGCCGCAGACTAGCCAAACTCCTCCCTGCTGGGCAGACCCGGGGCGGCCCGCGCGCGGGCGAGATCGGTCACAGCCGGCCGCCATGCCGCCCGGTCGCGGCGCGAGGGCGACCGGACGGCATACGGCGCAGGGGTTTTCGGCACCGACACGTGCCGTTTGCCCTCGCGTCACGGCAACCTCGGCGTTACGGTCGTGTCACCCCCGTCACAGAGACGTGACACCCGCCCGTGGGCGTGAGGAGTCGATTGGCATGACCCTGACCGGCGTACCCAGCCACCCTGCCCCGGGGCCGGCGTCGGACCCGGAGGGGGACCAGCCGGCCGGCCCACGGGCCGCCCTGCTGCGCGCAGCGGGGCGGGCGACCGGGGTGGCCGTGACGGCCACGGGGGTGGTCGGCGGCGCGGCGCGCGCCCTGTGCACCCCCACCGGGCTGATGGGCGCCGCCGTCGAGGCGACGTGGCTGGCCACGCACGTGGCGCTCTACCCCTGGGGGCTGGTGGCCGACCGCCGCCAGGGCGAAGCCCACGGCTACAGCGTCAGCGAGCTCCCGCCGGTGCAGCGCGGCCTGGTCATCGGTGACGTCGAGGCGGCCGGCACGCCGATCCTGCTCGTGCACGGGATGGCCGACAACCGCTCGATCTTCTCGGTGCTGCGCCTCGGGCTGCGGCGCCGCGGCTTCGGACGGGTGCTGTCGATGAACTACTCCCCCTTCACCACCGACGTGCGCGAGGCCGCGGCCCGGCTCGCCGAGGAGGTCGAGCTGCTCGTGGCCGAGACCGGCTACGAGCGCATCCACGTCGTCGGGCACAGCCTGGGCGGCCTCATCGCCCGCTACTACGTGACCCGGCTCGGCGGCGACCAGCGCGTCCACACCCTCGTGACGCTCGGCACCCCGCACCAGGGCACCTACACGGCGTTCGCCTGGCCGTCGCGGCTGACCCGCCAGTTGCGCCCGGGCAGCACGCTGATGCGGGAGCTGGCCGAGCCGGTGACGCACTGCCGCACCCGGTTCGTCGTCTACTGGTCGGACCTGGACCAGATGATCTTCCCGCAGCGGCACGCCAGCCTGCCCCACGAGGACCTGTCCGCCCGCAACGTGCGGCTGCACGGGGTCGGGCACATGAGCCTGCCGATCCTCGGCAGCGTGGTCCACGGCATCTCCACGGCGCTGGCACACCTGGACCCCGACGGCTCGACCGTCACGGCCGGCGTGACCCCGCTGGCCTGGTCGGGGCGGGCCCCGGTCGCCACCGCGGAGCACCGCGGCACAGAGCCCGACCTCGGCGTGGACCGCACCAACGGAGGCTGAGGAACCAGGACGGAGGGTCCTGGTTTTCCACAGGAAGGCCTTTGCGTGTCACGAAAAGACGCTAATCTCGCGGTTCCCGTGCCACCTGCCGTGAGGTCTTGCCTGTGCCCGACCAGTATCCGGGGCGCCACCGCGCCCCCGGCCGTCACCGAGCGCCCAAGCAGCACACCCCCCGGCTGACCGCAGGCGTCGCCCTGCCGACCGCCGCCGCGGCCGCCCTGACCTTCACCGCCACCGGAGCCGCCGTGGCCACGAGCGCCAAGCCGCAGGCGGTCAGCTTCAACCAGAACGCCGCCCTGGTGCAGCAGGCGCACGGCCAGGCCGAGGCGCAGTCGCAGTACCAGCAGGACGTCATGGCGCGGCACCAGAAGGCGCTGGCGGACAGCAGATCGGCCGCAGCCCGCCAGGAGGCCGCCGAGCGGGCGGCCCGCGCCCAGGCGCGCCAGGCCCTCGCCGAGAAGCGTGCAGCGGCCGAGCTCGCCCGGGCGCACCGCTGGGTCATGCCGATCAGCGGCGCCTCCATGTCGTCGAACTTCGGCTGGCGCTGGGGCCGCATGCACGAGGGCGACGACTTCTCCGCTCCCGTCGGCACCAACCTCGTGGCCATGTCCACCGGCGAGGTCGTCTTCGCCGGTGCCGAGTCCGGCTTCGGCAACATCGTCAAGATCCGCTACTGGGACGGCACGCAGTCCTGGTACGGCCACATGAGCGCGGTCGGCGTCAGTGTCGGGGACCACGTCTCCCCCGGCGACGTCGTCGGCCAGTCCGGCAACACCGGCCACTCGACCGGCCCGCACCTGCACCTGGAGATCCACCCCGACAGCGGCGACGCGGTCGACCCGCTGCCCTGGCTGCGCGCCCACCGCCTCCTCCCCTGACCCGCGCCGGACCACCCTCCCCGTTCGTCGACCGAACACGCCAAATCCGTCGTCTCGGGCCCGTTTCCGGGCCGGAACGACGGATTTGCTGTGTTCGGTGGGTGCGTCGGAGGCGGTGCAGACCCGTCTGTGGGTCTGCTCAGAGCTTCTCGACCGGGGCGTAGCGCAGCAGCAGCCGCTTGACCCCGGCATCCCCACCGAAGTCGACGTGCGCCATCGCCTTGTCGCCTTCGCCCTCGACCCGCACCACGGTGCCGAGGCCGAAGGAGTCGTGCGTGACCCGGTCGCCGTCCTTGAGCGAGATGACCGGCTTGTTGCCCGGGGAGCGCACCCCCGGCCGACCCGCGAGCGTGGCCACCGCCGGGGTCGAGGAGGGGCGCATGCCGGTGGACTCGCTGCGCTGCCAGTCGATCAGCTCGGCCGGGATCTCGTCGAGGAAGCGCGAGGCGGGGTTGTACTGCGGCTGGCCCCACGCGGA
>DASSPC010000169.1:0-7593 GCA_035699865.1 Oryzihumus sp.
GCCGCCGCCGTTGCCTTGGCCGCCGCCTTTCCCGTTGCCTTGGCCCTGGCCTCCGCCGTTGCCGCCGCCGTTGCCGCCGCCCTGGCCGCCGCCGCCCTGGCCGCCGCCGCCCTGGCCGCCGCCGGTGCCGCCGCCGTTGCCTTGGCCGCCGCCATTCCCGTTGCCCTGGCCCTGGCCCTGGCCTCCGCCGTTGCCGTGGCCGCCGCCGGTAATGCCACCGTTACCGGTGCCGCCGCCCTGGCCGCCGCCGGTGCCGCCACCGCCACTGTTCGAGCCGCCGCTGTTGCCGGAGCTGCCGCCACCGGTGTTGGTGCCGCCGCTCCCGTTGCCGTTGTTGCCCGGGTTGGCATTGGGGTTGCCGTTGTTTCCGTCGTTGGCGTTGTCGCTGCCGTTCGAGCCCGGGGGCACGTCACCCTGGCTGCCGCTGTTGCCCTGGCTGCCGCCGTTGCCGTTGCCGTTGCCGTTGGCTGAGGCGGCGTTGTTCACGGTCGCGCCGGTGCTGCCCGATGCAGCGGCCGCGGTCACGCTGGGTGCGAGCACCATGGCCCCCGCGACGACACCTACCGCCAGCTTTTCCCCCCATGCGCCCCGTCGGTTGGACCTCTGAGCCATGTGAGCGCTCCCTTGACCGCAAGAGCACTGCCGACGGTCGGCACCCCGGCGGGGGTCATCCTCGAAGGGGCTTGCTCTGTAACAATCACGCTCGCATTGGTCAGGATTCGGTAAAGCCGGTTGCGGGCAGCATCAACCGTTCGTCGGGATTCTCGACCGGTTGGGTCGAGGCCACAGGTCGACCCAACGGCTGACCCAAAGGGGGGCGATCCGGCCCTGGCGGGCAACCCGCCGAAACCGGACCCCGCCGGCTCAGCCGGCCGGCTCCAGGACGGTCATCCGGTGGGCGGCGCGGGTGAGCGCCACGTAGAGGACCCGGACACCACCGGGCGACTCGCGGGTGATCTCCGCGGGGTCGAGGATGACGGTCGCGTCGTACTCCAGGCCCTTGGTGGACATCGGGTCGACGACGTAGACGCGCTCCGAGGCGTGCTTGCCGAGCGGGGCGGCGACGTCCTCCCAGGTGCGCGGGGTGATCACCGCGATCGAGCCCTCGACCTCGCCGAGCAGGTCCTCGACGGCGTCGACGAGCCGGTGCTCCAGCTCGGCCACGGGCACGCGGACCTCGCGGGGCTGGACCCCGGTCTCGCGCACCGCCTGCGGGATGTCGGCGTCGGGCACCTCGCGACGCACCACGACCGCGGCGTAGTCGAAGATCTCGCGCGCGTTGCGGTAGTTGGTGTCCATGTGGAACGTCCGGCGCTGCTGGGTGCCGAACGCTTCCTCCCGGGCGCGCAGCGACTCCGCACCGTCCGGCCACGAGCTCTGCGCCGCGTCGCCGACGACGGTCCACGAGGCCCACCGGCCGCGGCGCCCGAGCATCCGCCACTGCATCGGCGAGAGGTCCTGCGCCTCGTCGACGAGGACGTGGGCGTACTCCTCCGGTCGCCCGATCCGGCCGTACATCAGGCGTTCGTGCATCGAGTGCGGCGCGACCTCCGACTGGCGCGGCGTACCCGACGGGGTCAGCCGCTGGGACTGCACCTCGGCCACGCCGTACTGCGACAGGTCGTCAAGCTCCTCGATCTCGTAGAACCCGCGCTCCTCGCGCGGCGCCTCGCGCATCGCGCCGAGCCGGGCGGCGAGGTCGTCGATGAGCGCGACGTCGGCGACCGACCACTGACCGGTCTCCAGCGCCACCTGCATCGCGTCGACGAGCACGTCGACCTCGGCCGGGGTCAGCAGCCCCTGGGCGTAGCGCTGGGCGCGCTCGCGGTCGGCGAGCCAGAGCAGCACCTCACGCGGGTCGACCGGGCGCCACCACTTCTGCATGAACGCCTCGACCTCGAGGTGGTCGGTGAACCGGTCGAGGAAGTCGGACTTCTCGCCGTGCCGGTCGCTGGCCCACGCCGCCTCGGCGAGCGCCTGCTCGGCGGCCTCGGCGGCGAGGTTGCGCTGGTGGTGGCGCAGCACCTGGCTGCGGACCCGGTTGAGGACCGGCGCGTCGAGGCGGATCGGCCGGCCGCCGATGAACGCCCGGAACTGGGTCGGCGCGTCCGGGGCGAGGTCCCGCGCGGCGCGGGAGAGCACGCGGCGGATCCGCAGCGACCCCTTGATCGCCGCCGCCTCGTTGGAGTCGAGCCGTTCGGTGGTGACCCCGTCCACGACGTCGCCGAGCGAGCGGAGAGTGACGGTCTCCTCACCCAGGGAGGGCAGCACCCGCTCGATGTATGCCGTGTAGGCGGCGGAGGGGCCGGCCACCAGGATGCCGCCACTCTCGAACCGCCGGCGGTCGGAGTAGAGCAGGTAGGCGGCGCGGTGCAGGGCCACCACGGTCTTGCCGGTGCCCGGGCCGCCGGTGATCTCGGTGACGCCACGGGCCGAGGCCCGGATCGCCTCGTCCTGGTGGCGCTGGATGGTGGCCACGATGTCGCGCATCTGCGCGCCACGGCTGCGCGTCAGGGCGGCCATGAGGGCGCCGTCACCGACGACGACCATGCCCTCGGGGGCCTCCGGGACCATGAGGTCGTCCTCGACGCCGATGACATCGGCGCCCTTGCAGCGCAGCACCCGCCGGCGCAGCACGCCCATCGGGTCGACCGGGGTGGAGCGGTAGAAGGGCGCCGCGGCGGGGGCGCGCCAGTCGATGACCAGCGGCTCGTAGTCGTCGTCGCGGACCCCGAGGCGGCCGACGTAGCGGACCTCGCGGTCCTCCCCGCCCGTCCGGGTCTCGTGCACGAGGTCCAGGCGGCCGAAGACCAGGCCCTCGTACTGCGTGTCGAGGGTGGTCCGGCGGCGGGCGGCGTTGAAGACCAGGGCGTCCCGCTCGAACAGGCCGGTCAGCTCCTCCTCGCGCACGTCACCGGTGCGGTCGGTGCGGCCGCGCGCCAGGCCCTCGGCCTCGACCAGGGAGGCGCGCTCGGCGGCCTTGCCCAGCTCGGCGTAGACACGGTCGACGTGGGCCTGCTCGACCGCGATCTCGTGGGCGACCTCCGCCGAGGGCTGCTTCGGCTGGTGGTTCGACTGGTCCGGCACGGTCACGTTCTCCGCCTGTCGGCTCGTGGTGTGGTCAACGGGGTCGCACGCCAACGTGCGAACGCACGAGTCTAATCTGCCCGCGTGCCCACTTCAGGCGTTCGCCCACCGTCCGGGAAGCCACTGGTCGGCTCCGTCGTCCGTCTCGACGTCACCACCCCCGACGACGCGCCCGGCCTCTTCGCCGCACTCGACGACGAGCGGGTCTGGGCGAAGGGCTATGGGGGAGGTCCGGCCGGTCGCCCGGCGGACCTCGAGGCCATGCGCGCCTGGGTGGCGCGCTCGGTGACGAACGCCGGGGAGACCGGCCGCACGGCATACACGTTGCGCCTGGTGACGGACGGCGACCTCGGCGCCGCGGGCACCGTGGTGGGCACCTCCAGCCTGGGTGACGTCGACCTGGCCAACGAGCGCGCGCACCTGGGGTGGACGGCGTACGGCCCGCGGTGGTGGGGCACCGCGGTCAACCCCGAGGCCAAGCTGCTGATCCTGCGGCACGCGTTCGTGGACTGCGGCTTCGGCCGGGTCAAGATCCAGACCGACCTGCTCAACGACCGTTCGCAGGCCGCGATCGCCAGGCTCGGAGCCACCCGCGAAGGAGTCCTGCGCCGGCACCTGCGCCGGGCCGACGGGACGTTCCGCGACACCGTGGTCTTCAGCATCCTGCGCGAGGAGTGGCCGACCGTGGAGGAAGGGCTGGTCGCGCGGATACGCTCGCTGGCATGACCGACGTCGCCGCCCAGCCCACCGCCGACGAGCTCGCCCCGCCCACCCCGGTCATCGACCGTGAGGCGGCCCGGCGGGCCTACGCCGACGACCGGGCCCACGTGTTCCACTCCTGGTCCGCCCAGGGCGCGCTGACCCCCATGGTGGTGGCGGCGGCTCAGGGCTGCTGGCTGTGGGACGGCGAGGGCAACCGCTACCTCGACTTCTCCTCCCAGCTGGTCAACACCAACATCGGCCACCAGCACCCGGCGGTCGTCGCGGCCATCCAGGAGCAGGCGGGCCGGCTGTGCACCATCGCCCCACAGCACGCCAACGACGTCCGCAGCGAGGCGGCGCGGCTGATCACCGAGCGGGCCCCGCAGGGCCTGGACCACGTCTTCTTCACCAACGGCGGCGCCGAGGCGATCGAGAACGCCGTGCGGATGGCGCGGCTGCACACCGGCCGGCGCAAGGTCCTCTCTCGCTACCGCAGCTACCACGGGCACACCCAGGCGGCGATCCACCTGACCGGCGACCCGCGCCGCTGGCCCAACGACTCCGGCGCCGAGGGCGTCGTGCACTTCGTCGGCCCGTTCCTCTACCGCTCGCAGTTCCACGCCACCACCGAGGCGGAGGAGTCCGAGCGCGCCCTGGCCCACCTGGCCCACGTGGTTGAGATGGAGGGGCCGGCCACGATCGCGGCGATCGTGCTCGAGACCATCCCGGGCACCGCCGGCATCATGACCCCGCCGCCGGGATACCTCGCCGGGGTGCGCGAGCTGTGCGACCGGCACGGGATCCTGCTGATCCTGGACGAGGTCATGGCCGGCTTCGGGCGCACCGGCGAGTGGTTCGCCCTCGACGGCGTCGACGGCGGCGTGACCCCCGACCTCGTCGCGTTCGCCAAGGGGGTCAACTCCGGCTACGTGCCCCTCGGCGGCGTGATCCTGAGCAACGCGGTCCACGAGACGTTCCGCGAGCGCCCCTACCCCGGCGGCCTGACCTACTCCGGCCACCCGCTGGCCTGCGCCGCCGCGGTGGCGACGATCCGCGCCATGGAGCAGGAGGGGATCGTCGACAACGCCCGCCGGATCGGGCAGGACGTCCTCGGCCCCGGCCTGCGCGACCTGGCAGCCCGGCACGCCGTCATCGGTGAGGTCCGCGGCCGGGGCGTGTTCTGGGCGCTGGAGCTGGTCGCCGACCGCGAGACCCGTGAGCCGCTGGTGCCCTACAACGCCGCCGGGGCGGCCGCGAAGCCGATGAACGACCTGGTCGCGGCGTGCAAGCGGCGCGGCCTGCTGCCGTTCGTCAACATGAACCGCCTCCACGTCGTCCCGCCGTGCATCATCACCGAGGCGGAGGCCCGGCTCGGCCTGCGCCTGCTCGACGAGGCGCTGACCGAGGTCTTCGGCGGCTAGCCCCGGCTGGTCCCGGCGAAAGGTCGCTAGATCAGGCCGCGCCGCGCGGCCTGCACGCCGGCCTGGAAGCGGGTGCCTGCGCCGAGCTGGTCCATCAGCGCCCGCACCCGGCGCTCGACCGTGCGCTGGGAGACGCCGGTCTGCCGGGAGATGGTCGCGTCGGAGGCGCCGCCGGCCAGCAGCGACAGGATGTGCAGGTCGCGCTTGTCGACCCCCTGGGCCGACATCCGCGACGTGGGGATGGCCAGGCGCCAGATGGCGTCGAGCGTCGCCCCCAGCGCCAGCACCAACGGCCGGGACCGGATCAGCAGCGACCCGTGCCCGCTCTCGTCGTACGACGAGAGGTCGAGGACCGCGGCGGTGTCGTCGACCACCACGGCGGAGAACGGCAGGTCGTAGGTGAACCGGTACTTCTCCCCGCCCTCGGCGCGGGCCGCCAGCACGTCGCTGGCGTTGTCCCACTCCAGCACCTTGGCGTCGTAGGTCGTCCGCAGGCTGAGCTCGACGCCCTCCGAGGAGTAGCTGCGGTCCCGGTGGCTGGCCAGCGGGGCGTCGAACAGCACCCGGGTGCGGGGGGAGATGTTGCGGGCGCTGCGCAGCGTGTGGGTGGCCGTGGCCACGATCTCGGCGGTGGCGGTGTGGATGTCGTCCAGCGAGCTCAGGACCGAGATCCCCTCCAGCCGGCGGGAGCTGTCGGAGCGCGCCTGGTAGTAGACCTGGCTGAGCTCGTGCGCCGCGGAGCGGGCCTCGCGGGCGCGGCGCTCCAGGTTGACCGCGTGCGCCGGCAGCGCCACGTCGGGCGGGGTCGGGTCCCAGCTGCCGTCGGCGTGGACGTCGACCAGGCCGCGCTGGGCCAGGATGTGGACGACCCGGTCGACCGACTCGCCCTCGATCCCCTGCGCGACGAGGAGCTCCCGGGTGGGGTGGGCGTGCTGGAGGATGGCCAGGTAGACGCGCGTGACCAGGCCCTCCGTGACCGAGTCGGGCGGCTCGGACGCCAGACCGGGGGTGCGGTTGGCGAAGTGCGGGGCCTTCACCACGGCGGTGCCTCCTTCGGTTCCCAGTGCACCCCAGCCCCCTCGGATGAGGGGCCGGCGGATGTGGCGGGATACCGACAATGACTGTAGTCCGCCAGTCAAAGGGCTTACACCCCTTCGTGATCTTTGCGAGAGTGATCTCAGCCGGCTAGACCGGCCGAGGCGCGAAGAGTCGCCGGTCCCCCCGCCGGGCGACCACGCGCTGGTCGCGGCGTCCCCGGGAGAAGCCCCCCCTGCCTCCCGGGGACGCCGCGCACATCATTTTTCCGGGCCCTCCCGTCTCACCCCCCATGCCGTATGCCGTGCCGGTCGCCTCGCGCGCCCAGCCGCTCCCCGGCACTGCCGCCCCCGCGGGGGGCTCCCCTAGGCTCTCGCGGGTGAAGGTTCTCGTCATCGGATCCGGTGCCCGCGAGCACGCCATCGTCCGCGCGCTGATCGCCGACCCCTCGGTCGACGCCGTCATCGCCGCCCCCGGCAACCCCGGGATCGACACGATCGCGCTGTGCCGCGAGCTGCCAGGCGGTCTGCTCGACGGACCGGGCATCGCCCACCTCGCCGCCGAGGTCGGCGCCGACCTGGTCGTCATCGGCCCGGAGGCTCCACTGGTCGCCGGGGTGGCCGACGCGGTCCGCGCCCGGGGCATCGCCTGCTTCGGCCCCACCGCCGAGGCGGCGCAGCTCGAGGGCAGCAAGGCCTTCGCCAAGGAGGTCATGGCCGCGGCCGGGGTGCCCACCGCCCTGGCCCACGTCTGCACGACCCTGGACGAGGTGACGGATGCGCTCGACGCGCTCGGGGCCCCCTACGTCGTCAAGGACGACGGCCTGGCCGCCGGCAAGGGTGTCGTCGTCACCGACAGCCGCGCCCAGGCGGTCGCCCACGCCGCGCAGTGCCTGTCCAAGGAGGGCGGCCGGGTCGTCGTCGAGGAGTTCCTCGACGGCCCGGAGGTCTCCCTGTTCTGCCTGACCGACGGCACCACCGTGGTGCCGCTCAGCCCCGCCCAGGACTTCAAGCGGGTCGGCGATGGCGACGAGGGCCCCAACACCGGCGGCATGGGCGCCTACTCCCCGCTGGACTGGGCCCCCGAGGGCCTCGTCGAGGACGTGGTGGCCCGGGTGGCCCAGCCCACCGTCGACGAGATGCGTCACCGCG
Source organism: Oryzihumus sp. (assembly GCA_035699865.1). Lineage (GTDB taxonomy): Bacteria > Actinomycetota > Actinomycetes > Actinomycetales > Dermatophilaceae > Oryzihumus. The sequence continues at coordinate 7,397 of DASSPC010000169.1, forward strand.
GCGCCCCCTTCGCCGGCGTCCTCTACGTCGGCCTGGCCCTGACCTCGCGCGGCCCGCGGGTCGTGGAGTTCAACGCCCGCTTCGGCGACCCCGAGACGCAGGTCGTCCTGGCCCGGCTCGCGACCCCGCTGGGTGTGCTGCTGCGGTCCGCCGCGGCCGGTGAGCTCGCCGAGGTCGAGACGCTGCGGTGGCGCCCC
>DASSPC010000170.1:0-2726 GCA_035699865.1 Oryzihumus sp.
GAGAGGGACGCTTCTCGGGGTTGAGGTGCCCTCAAACCCCGAGAAACGTCCCTCTCGGCAGGCTCTTTCGTCGAGTGTGGTGGGGCGGGGGGTCTTGGGTGGTGCGCGTCAGTGGACCCGCTGCCACACGACGAACCGGCCCTCGACCCGGCTGACGAACCAGACGCCCTGGCTCGCGCTCTGGCTGGGCAGCAGGTCGGTCCGGGTGGTCATCACCACGAAGGTGCGTGCGGCCACGGCGGCTCCGCACTCGGCGGCCGCCTGCTCACCGCGGGGGCCGGCGTCCCGCCCGGGCAGGACGCTGTCCCGGCGCAGCGTCGCGGGGTCGAAGGCGGGGTCCCTCTCGTTGTATCGAACCACCGCGGCAAAGGCCGCCGCGGCCATGGACGACGTCAGGGCCTGGGGATGTTGCGGGCAGCGGGTGGAGATGGTGACCCGGGGCGGGGTCGACGCCGTGGTCCGGGTGACGGTGGCGGTGGTGGAGGCGGGCCGCGCCGCCGGGGTGGCGCACCCCGCCACGACGGTCAGCGCCCCACAGGCCAGGAGAGCCGGGCGCGCAGCGCGCAGGCAGCGGTGCGCCATGACGGGATCCTCCGGCCGGGACCGGCCGTCCACCTCCCTCGCGGGGGTGACCTCGCACGACTGCGTCGTCACCCCGGCGCGACCCCGGCACTGCAGGGGCCTTGGGCGAACGGGCCTCGGCTCCGCGCGCGGACCCTTACGCTGCGACAGGGGAAGGGGGTCCAGACATGCTGCACGTCCTGCCGCACCAGCTGCCGTGGTGGGTGGCCGGTCCCGGCATCGGCCTGTGCGTCGTCGCGATGTACGGCCTGGCCAACGTCAAGCTGGGGGTCTCCGGCGGCTGGCTCCAGCTGCTGTTCGCCATGCAGGGGCGCCGGGTGACCGAGCCGTGGCGGATCTGGTTCAACTCCGGGCTCGTCGTCGGGGCGGTCCTCGCCGGGGTGCTGGGGTCGACCGCCCTCCATGGCTACGGAGCGCTGGGAGGCGCGCTCCCGGCATACCTGCTGGTGCCCGTGCTGCTCGTCGTCGGGGTGGCCATCGGCTACGGCGCCCGATGGGCGGGCGGCTGCACCTCGGGCCACGGCCTCTCGGGGTGCTCGGTGGGGTCCCCCGAGAGCCTGGCCGCGACCGGCACCTTCTTCGGCGTCGCCGTCCTCGTCACGCTGGGCCTGCACGTGGTCACCGGCGGTGCCCTGTGAGCCGGGCCCGCGGGGCCACCGCGCTGGTCGTCGGGCTGCTGTTCGGCTTCCTGCTGACGGCCAGTGGCCTGGGTGACTACCGGACCATCCACGAGGGGCTGCTCCTGCAGGACCCCTACATCTACCTGATGATGGCCGCGACGGTGCTGACCGCGGCCGTGGGCGTGCTCCTGCTGCGCCGCCGCGGCACCACCGCGTTCGGCGGCCCGCTGGCGCTGCCACGGCACCCGGTGCGGCGCTCCACCCTCTACGGCGCCGCGGTCTTCGGGGTCGGGTTCGGGGTCGGCGCGACCTGCCCGGGCATCACCGTGGCCATGGTGGCGACCGGCGGCCTCTACGGCGGCGTCGTGCTGGCCGGGATCCTGGCCGGGCTGTGGCTGCGGGGCCGCGCCGAGGGCGCGCGCTGAGTGCCGGTCCCTCCCCCGGGAGGGTGGCTCGCCGCCGTCACCGCCGAACTGGACGGTGGTGCCGTTTCAGCGCGGCTGAAGGGGCACGAACGTCCAGTTCGGCGGGGTGGTGTGACCCGCGTGGGCGGTTACTTCCTGGCGGCGCGCTGGCGGGCGATCTCGTAGAGCGTGACGCCCGTGGCGATGCCGGCGTTGAGCGACTCGACCGCCGAGGACATCGGGATCGACACGATCTGGTCGCAGGTCTCGGACACCAGGCGGGACAGGCCCTTGCCCTCGGAGCCGACCACGACCACCAGCGGCTCGGTCGCCAGCTCCAGCGAGGGCAGCTCGACGTCGCCGTCCATGTCGAGGCCGAGGACGAAGTAGCCGGCCTTGCGGTAGTCCTCCAGCGTCCGGGTCAGGTTGCTGGCCAGGGCCACCGGGACGCGGGCCGCGGCGCCGGCGGAGGTCTTCCACGCGCTGGCGGTCATGCCGACCGACCGGCGCTCGGGCACGATCACGCCGTGGCCGCCGAACGCCGCCACGGAGCGGATGATCGCGCCGAGGTTGCGGGGGTCGGTGATCCCGTCGAGGGCGACGACCAGCGGGATGCCGGGGGTCTGCGGGTCGACCAGGTCGGTGGGGTGGGCGTACTCGTACGGCGGCACCTGCAGCGCCAGGCCCTGGTGCACCGCGCCGTCGGTGAGCCGGTCGAGCTCGCCGCGCGGGGTCTCCAGCACCGGGATGCCCCGGGCGGTGGCGATCTTCATGGCCTCGCGGACCCGGTCGTCGGAGTCGATCCGGCCGGCGACGTACATCGTCGTGACCGGCACCTCGGCGCGCAGGGCCTCGACGACGGAGTTGCGGCCGGCGACGACCTCGCTGGAGGTGCGGGAGCGACGGCCGGAGCCGGCACCGCCGCGGGAGGCGCCGCCACGGCTCGCGCCGGCGCGCTGACCACCACCGGCGCTGCTGCCGTCGCGCTTGGCGACGGCGCGGGCCCGGCGGGCGGCGACGTGCTTGGTGCGCTCCTCGGCCTTGGGCGTGGGGCCCTTGCCCTCGAGGCCCTTGCGGCGCTGGCCGCCGCTGCCAACGGTGGCGCCCTTCTTGGACTTGC
>DASSPC010000171.1:0-2631 GCA_035699865.1 Oryzihumus sp.
TACGAGGCATTACTTCTTCTCCATCTTCGCGCCGTAGCGGCTACGGGCCTGCTTGCGGTTCTTGACACCCTGGGTGTCGAGCGAGCCGCGCACGATCTTGTAGCGAACACCGGGAAGGTCCTTCACACGGCCACCACGCACCAGCACGATGGAGTGCTCCTGCAGGTTGTGGCCCACACCCGGGATGTACGCCGTGACCTCGATGCCGCTGGTGAGGCGCACACGGGCGACCTTGCGCAGGGCAGAGTTCGGCTTCTTCGGGGTGGTGGTGTACACGCGCGTGCACACGCCGCGGCGCTGGGGGCTGCCCTTGAGCGCCGGCGTCTTGGTCTTCGTGACCTTGTCCGCGCGGCCCTTCCGGACCAGCTGGTTGATCGTAGGCACCTAGTCTCCGTACGTCGTCTTGTTGTCCGCCCGTGCTGCACGCGAATGCGCCACGGGCTCCTTGTGGTTGTCCCTGCCCGACCCCCGAGCTCGGGTGTGTCGGACCGGGTGCTCCCCCCTGCACTTCCCGCCCGCTCCCTCGGAGGAGGTGTGCGACGGACTGCCCGGCGAGAGGTTGAGTCCTGTTCCGGCGCCGGCCGCTGGTGAGGCGGACCGGCCTTGGTCAGGCTCGCGTGTCCGGGCGACCCCAGACACAGTGTTCAAGGTTACCGCCTGCCCCGAGAGCGACCAAATCCGTTAGCACGCCCACCCCGGTCGCCGCACCGCGACCGTCGCCCGGCCCCCGTTCAGGACCCCTGCAACCGCCGCTCAGGCGGGGTGCACGGCGGGTCGCTGACGGCGCACCGACCGGCGCCGTCGGGTGCCGGAGAGCACCGCGCTGACGCCTTCGGCGAACTCGGCCCAGCCGGTCGCCCCCGTGGCGAGGGCGTCCAGGCCGGCCGGGGTGATCGTGAACCACTTGCGCCCCGGGCCCTTCTCCCCCGCCGCCCAGACGCTGGTGACCAGGCCGTCGGCCTCCAGCCGGCCGAGCACCGGGTAGACGGTGCCGCCCTTGAGCCCGTGGATGCCGGCGGCGTCCAGCGACTGCATCACCGCGTAGCCGTAGCTGCGGCCCTCGGTGGCCAGCGTGGCGAGGACGGCCAGGTCGAGCACCCCCCTGAGCCACTGCGCCTGCCGGCCGCCGACCACCCGCTGCTCCGTCACAGGGCGTGATGGTGTCACACACTAGCTGGCGGCACCAACTAGTGAGCGGTGCCGCCGGCGCCCCCGGCGGGAACGGCGAAGGCCGGGACGGACCTCGTGGTCCGTCCCGGCCTTCGTCAGTGGTGCGGTATGCCGCCCCGGTCAGTCGCGGTCGAAGCCGAGGGTGGCGTCGTCGAGCCGGATCGCCTCGCCCGAGCCCGGACCGAAGGCCGGGTAGTCGAACTGCTCGTAGCTCGGCATGGCGTACATCGCCGCCTTGGCCTCCTCGGTCGGCTCCACCTTGATGTTGCGGTAGCGGGGCAGGCCCGTGCCGGCGGGGATGAGCTTACCGAGGATGACGTTCTCCTTGAGGCCGAGCAGCGGGTCGGACTTGGCCTGGATGGCCGCATCCGTGAGGACCCGCGTCGTCTCCTGGAAGGACGCCGCCGAGAGCCAGGACTCCGTGGCCAGCGAGGCCTTGGTGATGCCCATGAGCTCGGGACGACCGGAGGCGGTCTTGCCGCCCTCGGCCAGCACCCGACGGTTCTCGGTCTCGAAGCGACCGCGCTCGGCGAGCTCGCCCGGGAGCAGCTCGGCGTCGCCGGCCTCGATGATCGTCACCCGACGCAGCATCTGGCGGACGATGACCTCGATGTGCTTGTCGTGGATCGACACACCCTGCTGGCGGTAGACCGCCTGGACCTCGTCCACCAGGTGCATCTGCACCGCGCGGGGGCCGAGGATCCGCAGGACCTGCTTGGGGTCGATCGCACCCTGGACCAGCTTGGTGCCGACAGCCACGTGGTCGCCGTCCGCGACCAGCAGGCGCGAGCGCTTGCTGACCGGGTAGGCGTGCTCGTCGGAGCCGTCGTCCGGCACCAGCACGATGCGGCGGGTCTTGTCGGTGTCCTCCACGCGGACCCGGCCGGTGGCCTCGGCGATCGGGGCCACACCCTTGGGGGTGCGGGCCTCGAACAGCTCGACCACACGGGGCAGACCCTGCGTGATGTCGTCACCGGCCACACCACCGGTGTGGAAGGTCCGCATCGTCAGCTGGGTGCCGGGCTCACCGATGGACTGTGCGGCGATGATGCCGACCGCCTCACCGATGTCGACCAGCTTGCCGGTGGCCAGCGAGCGGCCGTAGCACGCGGCGCAGGTGCCGACCTTGGAGTCACAGGTCAGCACCGAACGGACCCGCACCTCCTCGACGCCGGCGGCGATCAGCGCGTCGATGACCACGTCACCGAGGTCGATGCCGGCGAGCGCGAGGGTCTCCCCCTCGTGCACGACGTCCTCGGCCAGGGTGCGGGCGTAGACGCTGGTCTCCACGTCCTCGTGCTCGCGCAGGGTGCCGTCGGCGCCCTTGACCGCGATCGGCATGGTCAGGCCACGGTCGGTGCCGCAGTCGTCCTCGCGGATGATGACGTCCTGGCTGACGTCCACCAGACGACGGGTCAGGTAACCCGAGTCGGCGGTACGCAGCGCGGTGTCGGCCAGACC
>DASSPC010000172.1:0-2463 GCA_035699865.1 Oryzihumus sp.
CACGGTCCCGGGGTCGCCGGCGAGGTCGGCCGGGGTGAGGTAGACGACGTCATATGCCGGTGGGCCGGCAATGGCCTCGTGGATGGCCTGCAGCGCCGAGCAGTCCTGCGGCACCACGTCGAGCACCGCCACCGCGTCGACGTCGCTGGTGTGCAGGTGGAAGTCGCCGGCGGCGACCGACCCCGTGAGGTAGAGGCCCTGGCAGGCGCCGGGCAGGGCGGCGTCGAGCGCGCGCAGGTGGCTGGTGGTCAGGTCCGCGACGACGGGATGCATGGCCCACACCCAACCGCACCGAGGGGGCGACGTCGCGCCGGGACACCCGCCATACCGGGAGGAACCGGGCGCGGCCCGGGGCGCGGGGACCGGCCCGTCCGGGTGACGCGCCGGGGTCGGTGCGACGTCCCGCGCCCCGCGGCTTCTAGACTCCGGCAATGGAACCCGCTGCACGAACCGCGCTGCTGATCATCGGTGGGGCCGAGGACAAGCACGGCCGCGTCACCATCCTGCGCCGCTTCGTCCGCCTCGCCGGCGGCCGCAAGGCCAGCCTCGTCATCGTCCCGACGGCCTCCTCGATCCAGGAGGAGGCGGTCGAGGTCTACTCCGGCCTGTTCCAGCGGCTCGGGGTCACCGACGTCGCCACGGTCAACCCGGGCTCCCGGCTGGAGGCGGACGACCCCGAGCTGGTGGGGGCGCTCGACCGGGCCACCGGGGTGTTCATGACCGGAGGCAACCAGCTCAAGCTCAGCCAGTACCTCGTGGGCACCCCCCTCGGCGAGGCCATCGCCCGGGCGCACCAGCGCGGCGCGGTCGTCGCGGGCACCTCCGCCGGGGCCTCGATCATGAGCCAGTTCATGATCTCTCTCGGCGACGAGGGCGTGACCCCGCGCCAGCGCACCAGCCAGCTCACCGCCGGCCTGGGCCTGCTGCCCGACGTCATCGTCGACCAGCACTTCGACCAGCGCTCCCGCTACGGGCGCCTGTTGTCGCTGGTGGCGAGCTCGCCGAACCTGCTCGGCATGGGCATCGACGAGGACACCGCGGTCGAGGTCACCGACGGCCGGCACCTGACGGTTCTCGGCTCCGGAGCGGTGCTCGTGGTCGACGCCCGGCACGCGATCACCGACGCGCACGAGGCCCGGCGGGACGCCCCGCTGCTCGTGTCCGGGGCGGTGGTGCACGCCCTACCGGCCGGCGCTACGTTCGACCTGCACACGGCGACCCTCACGGACTTCGCCGAGCAGCACCCGGACAGCCCGGCAGCCCCGCGAACGGTGGCGCCGAAGCAGGCGGCGGAGGCGGCCGGCGGGCGCAGGAAGCAGGTGACGGCTACCGTGCGCGACTGACCGCCGCACCACTCGAGGAGGGCCCTGTGGCCACCGACCGTCCGACCCCCGCCGGCCCCGCCAAGCCCGACCTGAGCATCATCGAGTCGCGGGTCTACCGCGGGCCGAACGTGTGGTCCTACGAGCCAGCCATCCACCTCACCGTCGACCTGGGGATCCTGGAGGACTACCCCACCGACACCCTCGAGGGCTTCACCGACCAGCTGCTGGAGCTGCTGCCGGGGCTGGAGCGCCACACCTGCTCGCGCGGGGTCCGCGGCGGCTTCGTCGAGCGGCTGCGGGAGGGCACGTGGCTGGGCCACGTCACCGAGCACATCGCGCTGCAGCTGCAGCAGGAGGCCGGCCACGACCTGCGCCGCGGCAAGACCCGCCAGGTGAAGGGCCGCCGCGGGTTCTACAACGTCATCTACGCCTACACCGACGAGCGGGTGGGCCTCGACGCCGGCCGGCTCGCGGTGCGTCTGGTCAACCACCTGGTCGAGCCCGAGGACGGCTTCGACTTCGCCGAGGAGATGGACGCGTTCCTGCGGCGGGTCCAGCGCCTGGCCTTCGGGCCCTCGACCGCCGCGATCCTGGAGGAGGCGGTCAGCCGCGACATCCCGTGGATCCGGCTCAACGAGTACTCCCTCGTGCAGCTCGGCCAGGGCGTCCACGCCCAGCGGATCCGGGCCACCATGACCTCGATGACCGGGGCACTGGCCGTCGACATCGCCGGCGACAAGGAGCTGACCACCCGGCTGCTGGCCTCCGCCGGGCTGCCGGTCCCCCGCTCGGAGGCGGTCCGCTCGGTCGAGCGGGCGGTCGCGGTCGCGGAGCGGATCGGCTACCCCGTCGTGGTCAAGCCGCTGGACGGCAACCACGGCCGCGGCGTGTGCCTGGACCTGCAGGACGCCGACGCGGTGCGTGAGGCGTTCCCGGTGGCCCAGGGCGAGTCCCGGCGCGGGTCGGTCATCGTCGAGACGTTCGTGACCGGGCGCGACTACCGCTGCCTCATCATCGGCGGGCGGATGCAGGCCATCGCCGAACGGGTGCCCGCCCACGTCCTCGGCGACGGCGAGCACACCGTGGCCGAGCTCGTCGAGATCACCAACAGCGACCCGCGCCGCGGCGTGGGCCACGA
>DASSPC010000173.1:0-3300 GCA_035699865.1 Oryzihumus sp.
CGACCGCGGCCCCGACCTGGTGTGGTTCGACCTGTTGGCTCAGGACTACCCCGGCTGAGCTCAGCTCGCGGCCGGGGCGCGCTTGGGGATGGCGAGGATGGCGAACGCGGCGACCAGGCACAGTGCCCCGGCGGTCAGCCACGCCCCGAGGTAGTCGCCGGTGTCCTGGCGCACCCACCCTGCGAAGCTCGCCGCCACGCCGGCACCGACCATGTGCGCCGCGAACACCCAGCCGAAGACGACCCCGGAGCGCTCCAGCCCGAAGTGCTTGCGGCACAGGGCGACGGTCGGGGGCACCGTGGCCACCCAGTCCAGGCCGTAGAACACGATGAAGAGGAACAGGTTGGGCTGGACGTCGGGACCGAGCAGCCACGGGACGACCAGCAGGGACAGCCCACGGAACCAGTAGTAGACGAACAGCAGCACGCGCGAGTCGACCCGGTCGGTGAGCCAGCCGGACCCGATCGTGCCGACGATGTCGAAGACCCCGATGAGCGCGAGCAGACCGGCCGCCGTGGTGGGCGGCATGCCGTGGTCGTGGGCGGCCGGGATGAAGTGCGTGCCGATCAGGCCGTTGGTGGACCACCCGCACACCCAGAACGTCGCCAGCAGGATCCAGAAGACCCGCGAGCGCGCGCTGTCGGCGAAGGCCCGCAGCGCGGCCCGCGCGGCCGACTCCCCCGGGCCCTGCTCGGGCTCGACGTCGGCGACGACCAGGCTCGCATGCCCGTCCAGCGGCTCGGCGCCGTAGGGCGTCGTGCCGGCCTGGGCCGGGGAGTCGGCGAGGACCGCCCACACCAGCGGGGCCAGCAGCAGGGCGACGGCCGAGACCGTCAGCGCGGCGAACCGCCACCCCGGCCCGGCGATGAGCGCGGCGAGCGCCGGCAGGAAGATGAGCTGGCCGGTGGCGTTGGCGGCCGAGAAGATGCCGGTGACCAGCCCGCGGTGGGTGTGGAACCAGCGGTTGGCCACGATGGCGCCGAACACCAGCGCCATCGAGCCGGTGCCCACGCCGACCGCCAGGCCCCACAGCGCCCAGAGCTGCCAGGCCGAGGTCATGACGGTGGTCAGGCCGCTGCCGATGGCGACGAGCACGAGGGCCGCGGTGACGACCCGCTTGACCCCGAACCGCTCCATCAGGGCGGCAGCGAACGGAGCGGTCAGGCCGTAGACGACGAGGTTGAGCGTCACCGCCCCGCTCGTCGTGGTGCGGCTCCAGCCGAACTCGTGCTCCAGCGGCTCGAACATCGCCCCGGTCGAGGAGCGGAACGCGGCCGCGGCGACCAGGGCCCCCAGGGTGACCGCGGCGACGTACCAGGCCCGGTGGACGCGCGCGGTGCGCGCCGGCGCCTCAACCGACATGGCTCAGCCCCAGCCAGCCGGCCATCGCCGCCAGCTGGGCGTCGAGGGCGGCCTTGGCCTCCTGCGGGGCACCGGGCTCCCAGTGCACGGAGCGGACCCGCAGGGTGCCCGTCGCCCGGTCGGCCTTGAGGTCGGTGCGCGCGACGAGCCGGTCACCGAAGAGGAACGGCAGCACGTAGTAGCCGTGCACCCGCAGGTGCTGCGGGACGTAGATCTCGAGCCGGTAGTGGAAGTCGAACAGCGCCAGCGTCCGGTCGCGCTGCCAGATGAGGGAGTCGAACGGGCTCAGCAGCGCCTCGGCGTGGACGCGTCGCGGCAGGCGGGCCTCGACGTGCAGGTATGCCGGCCGCTTCCACCCCTCGATGGTCACCGGCCGCAGCTCCCCCGACGCGACCAGCGCCTCGAGCGCCGGGCGCGCCTGCTCGGGCTTGAGCCGGAAGTAGTCACGCAGGCACTGCTCGGTGCCGACGCCGTGCGCCCGGGCGGCGATGGCCATCAGCTCGCGGAACGCCTCGGGGTGGGTGGGGCGGACCTCCGGCGGCACCGCCCTGGCCAGCACCTCCCGCGGGAGCACCCGCTCGAGCGAGGCATAGCGCCGCTCGAACTGGGTCGTGCGCCCGGCGCTGGTGATGATCCCCGCCCAGAACAGGTGCTCCAGGGCGTTCTTGACCAGGGACCAGTTCCAGCCCCAGCTGTCCTTGGCCCGGGGCAGGTCGTGCTCCAGGGCCAGCTCGACCTCCCGCGAGGTGAGCGGCCCGCGGGTCTCGACCTCGCGCCGGACCGCCTCGACGAGCTCGGGGTGGTCACGGGCCACTCGCTGCATGCCACCCCAGGCGTCGTGCAGCGCCCGCTGCATGCGGAAGTCCAGCAGCGGCCAGGTTGACGGCGGGACGAGGCTCGCCTCGTGGGCCCAGTACTCCACGAGCCGGCGGGGGGCCCGGTCGCGGGCGCGGTCCAGCAGGGCGGTGTCGTAGGGCCCGAGCCGTGAGAAGAACGGGAGGTACTGGCTGCGGGTCAGCACGTTGACGCTGTCGATCTGGATGATCCCCACCCGGTCGACCACCCGCTGGACGTGGCGCATCGTGGCGCCTCCCGGAGCCGGCCGGGGGTCGCAGAAGCCTTGCGCCGCCAGGGCCACCCGGCGAGCCTGGGCCTGGCTGAGTCGGTCGGGGTTCCGTGGCACGCCAGCACTCTACGGTCGGGGACCGACTGGGCGCGGCGAGCACACGGCATACGCGCTTCTGCGCACCCGCGGCGGATTGTCCGCCCACGGTGACGAGCGGAGAATTGTCGGGTTCGGCAGGAGGGACAACCCCGAGGGCGTTCCGGAGGTGCCCATGATCAGCAAGTCCCCCATCACCACCATCATCCCCGTGGACGACATGTCCCGGGCGACGACGTTCTACCGCGACACGCTGGGGCTGACCGACCTCGGCGACTCCATCGCCGGCAACCACGCGCTGCGCACCGCGGCCGGGTCGGCGGTCGAGCTCATGCCCGCCCCGGGCGAGCACAGCGGCCACACGGTGCTCAGCTTCGAGGTGGACGACATCGTCCGCGAGATCGCCGACCTCGAGGGACGCGGCGTGCGGTTCGAGGACTACGACACCCCCGAGCTGAAGACCGAGGGGCACATCGCCTCCGCCGGCAGCGAGAAGGCGGCGTGGTTCAAGGACAGCGAGGGCAACTTCCTGTGCCTGCACGAGACGCACCTGAGCTGAGCCCCACAGACAGCGAAGGGCGGCGACCTCACGGTCACCGCCCTTCGCTGACGCCGGGGACTACTCGGGCAGGTCCAGCAGCTTCTCGCGCACGGCGTACATCGCCGCCTCCATGCGCGAGTGCAGCTGGAGCTTCTCCAGGATGTTGCGCACGTGGTTCTTGACGGTGTTCTCGGAGATGAACAGGGCCTTGGCGATGTCGCGGTTGGCCATGCCC
>DASSPC010000174.1:0-3071 GCA_035699865.1 Oryzihumus sp.
GGCGCGGGCGGCGGCACGTAGGGCGCGTCGCCACGGCGCAGGGTGCCCTTGGCGGCGTGCTCCTCGATGAGCTCCTCGATGAGCACGGACAGCCCGTGCGCGTGGCCCTCCCCGGACATCGACGCGACGACGTAGCCCTCGGGGTCGATGACCACGAGGGTGGGCCACGCGCGGGCGGTGTAGGCCTTCCACGTCACCAGCTCGGGGTCGTCGAGAACCGGGTGGTGCACGGCATACCGCTCGACGGCGGCGACCAGGGCGTCCGGGTCGGCCTCGTGCTCGAACTTGGGCGAGTGGACCCCGACGAGGACGAGGGAGTCGGCGTACTTCTCCTCCAGCGGCCGCAGCTCGTCCAGGACGTGCAGGCAGTTGACGCAGCAGAACGTCCAGAAGTCGAGGACCACGACCCGACCCCGCAGGTCGGCCAGGGACAGGTCCGCGCCGCCGGTGTTCAGCCAGCCGCGGCCGGCCAGCTCGGGGGCGCGGACACGCAGGCGCTTGGTGACGGTGTCGCTCATGCGCGCTGGAACGGCAGTCGGCGGTCACGCAGGACCGGGAAGCTCTCGCGGTAGTCGTCGACGACAGTCATGTCGACCTCAACGCTGAGGACCTGCTCCCCGCTTCCCGCCACGGCCAGCACATCGCCTGTGGGAAGGACCACCTGGCTGTGCCCGCCCATCTCGTGTCCGGCGTGGGTGCCGGCGGTGTTGCACGCGACCACGACGCACTGGTCCTCGATCGCGCGGGCGTGGGCGAGCAGGGTCCAGTGCCGCACCCGGGCCATCGGCCAGGCGGCCGGGATGACGAACATCGTCGCGCCGGCGTCGACCTGGGCGCGGTAGAGCTCGGGGAAGCGCAGGTCGTAGCAGGTGGACAGGGCCGCGCGGGCCGCCGGACCGCCGGCGCTGTCGGGCACGTCCACCAGGGCGAGCCGGTCCCCCGCCTCCATCAGCTTGGGCTCCCCGGCGCCGAAGCCGAACCGGTGGATCTTGCGGTATGCCGCGACGAGGTCGCCGCCGCGGTCGAACACCAGCGAGGTGTTCCACAGGTCCTTGCCCTCCGGGCCGCGCTGGCCGTCGGCGGGGCGCTCCACGATCGAGCCGGCATGGAGCGTGACGCCGGCGTCGCGGGCCGCGGCGGCCATGGCCTGCGCCACCGGGCCGTCGACGGCCTGGGCCCGCTCCTCCCACGCCGGGTAGTCGAACCCGCCGGCCGACCACAGCTCCGGCAGGACGACCAGGTCGTGGCCGGCCTGCTCGCGCACCATGGCGGCGACCCGGTCGGTGCGTTGCTCGACGCCCTCCCCGTCACCGTAGGCCAGCTGGATCACGGCAATGCGCATGTCAGTCTCCCTGGGTCGGGGCTGCGGGGTCGGGTTCGGCAGCGGTCTCGGGTGCGGATGCGGTGACGCCGGGGCGTGCAGAGGGACGGGCGTGCGCGGCGCTGGCGGCGGCGAGCCGGGCGTTGTACGCCCTCAGCTCCGCGTCGTCGTCGCGGTCGGCCTGCCGGTCGCGACGCCGCGCCTCGGCGGTGTCCGAGCGCACCCACGCGGCCGCGACGAGCAGGGCGAGGATGAGGGTCGGCAGCTCGCCGACGGCCCAGGCGATCGCGCCGCCGTTGCGCTGGTCGGCCAGCAGCTGCTCCTCGCCGAGCAGGTGCAGCTGGTGGAAGAAGTCGGGCGCGAGCAGCGTCGAGCCGGTGGTGAGCGCGACCCCGAAGAACGCGTGGAACGAGATCGTCGCGAACAGGACCAGCAGCCGCATGGACGGCGGCCACCGCCGCGGTCCGGGGTCCACCCCGACGAGCACCCACGCGAACAGGTAGCCGGCCAGCAGGAAGTGCACGGTCATGAGCACGTGCCCGGTGTGCGTCCGCAGGGACAGCTCGAACAGCGGCGTGAAGTAGAAGAGCACGAGGCTGCCGAAGAAGATCGCCGCCGCGACGACCGGGTTGCCCAGGACGTTGAGGTATCGCGAGTGGACCAGTCCCAGGAGCAGCTCGCGGGGCCCGAGGGTCTTGTCGGGGCGGGCGGGCAGGGCGCGCAGCGCCAGGGTCACCGGGGCGCCCAGCACCAGGAGGATGGGGACGGCCATGGAGACGACCATGTGGTAGGTCATGTGCGCCGAGAAGAGCACCATCCCGTAGACCATCGGGGCGCCCTGCGTGCTGTAGAGGAACACCACCCACCCGGACACCCACAGGACCGTGCGGCCGAGGGGCCAGCGGTCACCGCGGCGCCGCAGCCGGACCACGCCCGCCAGGTACAGGCCGACGGCCACGAGGGCGAGCGACAGCCACAGCCACTCCACCCGCCACACCGTGAGCCACGCATCGGGGGCCACGGGCAGCGGCGGCGCCGGGTAGCCGGTCAGGGACAGGGCCGGCGAGACGTTGCCCTGCGCGGACTGCGGCACCGGCGGGGCGCTGCGGGACAGTGCGGTGGCCAGGCCGAACGCCGCGCCCATGACCACCAGCTCCCCGAGGGCGAGGCGGGCGAAGAGCCCGGTGGCGGCGGGGTCGGCACCGAGCCGGCCGACGACCCGGCGCCGCTGCTGCCAGCCGGCCAGGCCGAGCAGCACGAGTGCCACGGTCTTGCCGATCACCAGCGCGCCGTAGGGCGAGGCCAGCCCGCTGAGCGAGCCCACCCGCAGCCACGCGTTGAGCGCGCCCGAGACCGCCACGGTGGCGAAGCACCAGCCGGCCAGGGTGGAGTAGCGCCGCACGCTGACCGGGAGCGCCCTGCCGAGCAGCGGGCGCAGCACGACCAGGCCGAGGAGGCCTCCCACCCACAGCACGGCGCCGACCAGGTGCGCCCCCAGGGAGTTGACCGCCGTGTCGTGGTCGGTGGACCCGGCCGCGTGCCCGGCCAGGGCCAGGGGCAGCACCGCGAGCAGGCTGAGCAGGGCCAGCGCCACCATCGCCGCACGGGTCCGGGCCAGCGCCGCACCGGTGGCCACGACCAGCACGAGGCCGATGCTGATCGCGGCGGCGCGCAGCACGTCGATGCTGAACACGAACGTCTGCAGCTGCTCCCCGAAGCCGGGGTCGCTGACCCGCACGCCGGCCAGGTC